>JANLTS010000454.1:0-3367 GCA_031363045.1 Hyphomicrobiales bacterium | reverse complement strand
TCGCCTTCCGGCGGCATACACTGCTTCCGCTCGACGATTGTCTTTATTCCCTGCAAGCTACTATTCCGCATCTGACGCGATCTTCCCTGCACCGCTGCCTACATCGTCACGGCATCTCGAGGTTGCCGGAGGTGGTGGGTGTCCGCTGGATCACGTCAACCGCCAGTTCCATGCTCCCGCTCCCAACCGGCTGTGGGTGTCGGACTTCACTTACGTCTCGACGTGGTCCGGGATGGTCTATGTCGCCTTCGTCATTGACGTCTATGCCCGCTTCATCGTGGGCTGGCGCGTCAGCCGAACGGCACATGCCGGCTTTGTGCTCGATGCCTTGGAACAGGCTATTCATGACAGGAAGCCTGTCAGCAGGGGTGGCCTCGTCCATCACTCGGATCGCGGTAGCCAATATCTCTCGATCAAGTATACCGAGCGATTGGCCGAGGCTAGCATCGAGCCCTCAGTCGGCAGCGTCGGTGACAGCTACGACAACGCGCTCGCCGAAACGATCAACGGACTCTACAAGGCCGAAGTGATCCACAGGCGGGGACCCTGGCGTTCCTTCGAGGCCGTCGAGTTCGCAACACTGGAATGGGTCGACTGGTTCAATCGCAGGCGCTTGCTCGAACCCATAGGCAGCATCCCGCCTGCAGAAGCCGAGGCGAACTATTACGCAGCAACCGCTGCCATGGACAATCTCCCCATGGCCGCATAACTTAAACCAACAAGCCTCCGGCAATCCCGGTGCGGTTCAGTTTTGAAACTTCTTGCATCATGGGCGGCAACCACAGAAGACACTAACAAACCGGCAGTTCGTGGCGGAGGTGAAGAAGTGAAGAATTCCCACGTGAACTATTCCCAACCCTTTGATTAAAGTTCATTGGGGCGACGAAACGGTGGTGCCCAAGATCGTGACCCGTAGTGTGGTGTAGCTGACGGCATTGGTCTGGCTTGCTGCCGGGCCCGTCACTTGGCACGGGCATTGCTAGGTCCGCCGATATTTGTTACTTCGACAGTGGACTGGGGTATGACTAATTGTTGTCCGCGTCGACAGAGAGCAAGAAGTTGAACTTCAAGTCCTCGAAATGCGAATCCAATAGTGCATGCTGAAACTACAAAGTTCTAAGGGGTTTGCGCCGGAACCCTACCATTTCTCGACACCATTTGCTCGAACAGAGGCAACTGATCATGAATCTAGCACATCCCACGTTAGCTATAGTTGCGCCCGACTTGTACCATGCTTCTGTGACCTTTTTGCACGAGCACATTGCAGCAATCGCTCCCGGCAACACTGTGGTGGTTCATCTTTCAACCACTGGTGAACGGGCAAAGACGGATGTGCCCGCTCTGGAAGTGCAAAGAGCTCCAGACTTGGCCATTCCTACTATCCCACTGATTTCAACATCGATCCGTCAGATCAACGAGTTCCGACGCAACTATCTTGACGAAGCGGATCGGCAAAGAATTGTGCGTTTCTTTCAGTCACACGGCGTCACACATGTACTTGCTGAATTCGCCAATACTGCAGCGACGATCTACCCAGTCACCCGAAAGCTCGGATTACCATTGACATCTATAAGTCACGGATGGGACATAAACGTAATAGGACAAATGCCACAATGGCGACTAAGATATCGGAGGTTTTTCCGCACTGACACGCGCTTCATAGCCGCTGGACCCTTGGTGCGCGATGCCATGATTAGGCTGGGCGCCCCCCTAACTACTGCAGTGATACCCTGCGCGATCCATGCTGATTTGTTTAAGCCTACTAATCAAAATGCTGGCGGTACAGTTCGTATCGTCATGGTTTCGAGGTTGACCGCTCAGAAAGGTCCATTGCAGAGCATCGCCGCGTTTTCTCGGGTAGCTCGACACCGCCCAGACGTGGTGCTGGAAATTGTAGGAGATGGTCCCCAGATGCCAGATGTTCGCAGAGCAATCGCTGAGGCCGGTCTCGAAAAGCGAACCGTTTTACATGGTGCAGTCGCTCATGAAGAAGCACTTGCCGCGATGAGTCGGTCTCACATATTTCTTCAACATGGCATGACTCTTCCGAAAGAAGGAGTTGAGAACCAGGCTGTTTCACTACTCGAAGCTATGGGTCATGGGTTAGTCCCAATTGTTTCAAAACATGGTGGTATGAAGATCCACGTTTCTCAAGGTGACCGTGGATGGGTGGTTGACGAAGGCGACACAGAAGCAATGGCGTTAAAAATCATCGAAATGATTGATAGTAGCAAGTCGCGCAAAGCAATTGGTGAACGTGCGCGCGAGTATGTGCTCTCGAACTTTACCGCCGACAAAATCTATCCAAGATTGCGCCGGCTGATCGGGGTTGACGACAATTGACGGCGCTCTGGCCAGTCCCAGGTTCCATTCACATAAAGAAGCTTCTATCGGGAAAAGCCGTCCGAGACTCCCTTCTTGCTGCAGCCGCACAAGGTCACTACCGCGCACAGGTGGGTTGTGGCCCAGGATGGTTTTTTAGGATGTCGCGCTCCATCCGAGTCTTCGCCAACTCGGACCTCAGCCGCGCAATCTCCATCTGGTCCGCATTCACCGGCTTGCCCTTGGCCTCCTTCAGGCCGCCGATCGCATCCGCCTTCACCCAATTGTCAATCGACTGCGCCAAAACGCCCAGCCCTCGCGCAACCGAGGACAGCGATTGACCGCCTCGCACCAGACGAACAGCCTCTTGCTTGAACTCCAGCGTATTGCGCGCCCGCACCATTCCCGTCATATCCGTTCCTCCAAAACTGATGATACCCATTCAGCCTTGGGAGACGTTCTTCGGGGGCAGGGTCAAAACGCCTTCAGCAAACGCCGCAATCTATTGCGGAGTTTGCCCCTAAAAAGTACCCAGAACTCTAAGGGAAAGGGAGAATTCACCCACCGCCTCACGTCGATCACACAAAACTCGCCATCCCACGACAACGTGTGAAGGCCGCTCTCGTAACCCGGCAGTATCCCCTTCGAAACCAGTTGCCCAACCAGGGTGGCCGAAAATGAAGTACGCGTAAGAGCGTCAATCCTCAGAAACCCAATAGCGCCGCCGTAGCTCTCAGCGCAGTTCTGGACAGGCAGAACGAGTGACCCATGATGAATGAACGGACGCCCCCCGGGACGGGAACTTTCGAAGCCCTTTCGAACCGGGTTACCTGGATGCTGCGTCCAGGGACCTGTAAGACAGTCCGAAAAAGCGACATGCAACTCTCGCTGAGCCCTACCTTGGGCGCCCGGCAACGCATAAAACATCCACCACCCACCCTGATAGCGGGCAATGGTTGCATCTACTGCGGGAATGTTCAGAAGATCTGCGACGGGCCTCCATTGATCTGGAAACTTCGCCATTTCATATAATGTTAACCGACCA
>JANLTS010000439.1:0-6046 GCA_031363045.1 Hyphomicrobiales bacterium | reverse complement strand
GGCTTGACCCGTCTGGTTCAGTACCGTGCCGCCGGTTGCGACGAGGTCCGGATAGCCGACGGCCACTGCCAGCGACGAGTTCTTGGTGAGGCTGAGATAGGTCGAAGACAAGGGCGGTATGATCACCCGCATGGCTTGCGGAATGACGACGAGACGCAACGCCGCGCCGGGTCTCAGCCCCAGCGCATAGGAGGCTTCCGACTGGCCATGGCTGATCGCCTGGATACCGGCGCGCACCGCTTCCGCGATGAACGTGCCGGTATAGACTGACAAGGCCAGCAACAGGGCAATGAACTCAGGGATCAGGTGGATGCCTCCGGTAAAGTTGAACCCTTTGTAAGTGGGAGACTCCCATGTCAGCGGATAGCCCGCCAGCAGAAGTCCGAGGATCGGCAAGCCGATGATAAGGGCGATCGCTGTCCGGATCGCCGGAAAGGTCTGACCGGTGCGCAACTGCCTGGCCTTGGCCCAGCGGTTGACCAGATAGCTGGCGACGATCGCCACGATCAGCCCCACCAGCGCCAGCCAGGCGCCATCGCCAAAGATCGGCTTTGGCATCATCAATCCGCGATTGGAGAGGAAGAAACTGTCGAACACGCTGAGGGCTTGCTTGGGGCCGGGCAATGGTTGCAGCACGGCGCTGTAGAACACGAATATCCACAGCAGCAGCGGCACGTTGCGGAAAATTTCGACGTAGAGCGTGCCGATGCGCGACACCAGCCAGTTCTTGGAGAGCCGTGCCACGCCCATGGTGAAGCCGATGATTGAGGCAAAGATGATACCGAGGACCGACACCAGGATAGTGTTGTAGAAGCCGACCAGGATGGCCTTGCCATAGCTCGACGCGCTATCATACTGGATCATCGACTGGATGATGTCGAACCCCGCCGTCCGCGACAGGAAAGTAAAACCGGACGCGATGTTGCGGGACTTGAGGTTATTGATGGTGTTGACGATGATCTCGTAGAACAACACCCCAAGGATCAGGACCAGCAGCACCTGAAAGATGCCTGATCGGACTTTCGGATTGTTCCAGAAAGCAATTTTGTCATGCCCGGAGGCATCAACCGTGGCTGTCATCCCTCACCCCTGCCGGAACGTTTCCGCTCCTCCCTTCGTGCCTGCCGGTATCCGGTTCAGGTTTCGCATAGAATGAATGGGGTCCGGCGCGAAGCCGGACCCCGGGATGTTTAGCGGATCGGTGGGGCGTATTGCAGGCCACCATTGTTCCACAGGGCGTTCTTGCCGCGGGCGATCTTGAGCGGTGTGTTGGCACCAACGTTACGCTCGAAGATTTCACCGTAGTTGCCGACACCCTTGACGATGTTGACAACCCAGTCCTCGGTAAGGCCGATGCCGGTGCCGAAACCGGCAGCCGAGCCGTCTTCATTGGCAACGCCGAGAATGCGCTTCATTTCCGGATTGGTCGAAGCCTTCATCTCTTCGACATTGGCTGTGGTGATGCCGAATTCTTCCGTCGTCAGCAGTGCGTAATAGGTCCACTTGACGACATTGAACCAGGCATCATCGCCCTGGCGAACGACGGGGCCCAGGGGTTCCTTCGAAATGATTTCGGGGAGGATGACGTGCTCAGCCGGGTCCTTCATCTTCAGGCGTTCGGCATAAAGGCCGGACTGGTCGGTCGTGAAGATGTCGCAGCGGCCTTCGTCATAGGCCTTCACCAGTTCGTTGGCGTCTTCGATCGCCACGACCTGATACTTCATGTTGTTCGCCTTGAAATAGTCGGCGAGGTTCAGTTCCGTCGTGGTGCCGGTGGCGGTGCACACCGTGGCGCCATCGAGCTTCAAGGCCGACTCGACGCCGAGCGACTTCTTCACCATGAAGCCCTGGCCGTCATAATACATCGTGCCCGCGAACTTGAGGCCGAGCGAGGTATCGCGGCTCATCGTCCAGGTCGTGTTGCGCGACAGGACATCGACTTCGCCCGATTGCAGCGCCGTGAAGCGCTCCTTGGAGTTCAGCGGCGAAAACTTCACCTTCTGCGGATCGTTGAAGATGGCGGCGGCCACGGCGCGGCAGAAGTCCACGTCCATGCCGGTCCAGTTATTGTTCGAATCGGGGTTCGAGAAGCCCGGAAGGCCCTGGCTCACACCGCACTGCACGAAGCCCTTGGTCTTGACGTCATCGAGCGTGCCGGCGCTGGCGGCAGTGGCTGCGACCGCGCTGACCGCGGCGCCCATTACCCAGGCCATAAGTTTGCTATTCATTGACTAACCTCTTTCTCACCTGTGCAGCGCGTGAAAAGAGTTCATGTCGGTCATCAAGACGTCTCTGCCCCTGTCCCGCATCACGCTTCATCGCGCTGCTGTTACGTTGGTTTGCTCCCTGGAGGCGATCTTGTATCGATTGTCACCCCTCAGGCCTTAGAGAAGCGGGAAACGCTCATCGGGTCAAGGTAAAAGCTTGGCCACGAGTGCGAGGGCCACTTCATCGGCACTGGTATATGTCTGGGTCGAAGGCTTGAGCGGCCTGGCGACCATGACGACCGGCAGCGCCAAGCCCCGCGCCGCCGCGATCTTGGCTTCGGTTTCTGTTCCCCCGGCATTCTTGGTGACCAGATGGGTGATGGCATGATGCATGATGAGTGCCACCTCTTGCTCTATACTGAAGGGCGGGCGTTGCAGGATGACGCTCCAACCCGGCGGCACTGGTGGTATTTGTTCCTCGATCATCCGCGCCACGCCGCCGATATCGCTCCGCGCAAAAAACCCGCCGATTTCCTTGCGGCCGATCGTCACCAGCGCCCGGGCGCCAGCGGGCAGCGCCGCGACCGCCGCCGAGACGGTCGGAACGGCAATCCACACGTCGCCGACCTGCATCTGCCATTGTGGCCGCTCCAACCTCAACAGCGGAATGCCCGTCACCCCGGCCGCCGCATGCGCATGGGCGGAGATTTGCACCGCGAAAGGATGCGTGGCATCGATTGTCGCATCGATCCGCTCAACTTCGAGATAATCCACCAGCCCCGCCACCCCACCAAAACCGCCACGCCGCACCTGGCCATCCGGCAGCAAGGGATTTTCGGTTACCCCGGCCAGCGACGAAATGACCTCGAACCCCTTGGACAGCAATACCGCCGCCAACTGCCGCGCCTCGCTTGTACCGCCGAGAACGAGGATGCGATGGGTCATCCCTGTTCCACAACGCCTCCGGCAACCAGAACTCCCCCATTATCCGTCACCCCGGCGAAAGCCGGGGCCCAGCTTCCTTCGCGGGACCAAAGCTGGCTGCCAGCCTGCGCTGGCATGACAGACGGTTGGAAACAGAATTCAACCCGCATGGCCGACGATCTCACCGGCCCGCGACACGATCATCACATCTGCTTCGACTGGCGCATCGCGCAGAACTGCTTTGACAGTGACCAGTGCTGCCCTTGCGACCCGCGCCGGAAGATCGAGTCCGGAAGCCATCTCCAGCACGTCCTGCGCCGTGTTGGCAGCCAACACCCTGTCACGTGAAACCTCGGGCGCCAGATCGGCCAGCCAACCGAGTTCCACCTGGGACCGCCCCGAATGCAGGTCGAGCGCCCCTTGGCCCAGCTTTGAAATCTTGCCAAACCCACCACCAATGGTCACCCGCGCCACCGGATGATCGCGCAGATACTTGAGCAACCCGCCAGCGAAATCCCCCATGTCCAGCATGGCTTCCAATGGCAAGCCGTAGCGCGCCCGCACCGCATCTTCCGACGTCGATCCGGTGCAACCCGCCACATGGCCGAGCCCCATGGCCCGCGCCACATCAACTCCGCGATGGATCGATGCAATCCACGCCGCACAGGAAAACGGATGCACGATGCCCGTGGTGCCGAGGATTGAAAGACCACCGATGATCCCAAGCCGCGGATTCCAGGTCTTCAGTGCCAGGGCCGCGCCATCGGGAATTGAAATCTCGATTTCAACGTCACCGCCGCCCAGTTCAGCAATTACCGCCATCATCATCTGCCGTGGCACCGGGTTAATGGCCGGTTCCCCCGGCGGGATCGGTAACCCGGCCTTGGTCACCATGCCCACACCCGGCCCCGCCGTGAAGCGGATGCCGGAGCCGCCCAAGCGGACCGTGGCAATCACCATGCAGCCATGCGTGACATCGGGATCGTCACCTGCATCCTTGATGATGCCGGCCTTAGCCCAGCCTTCGCCCTGCTCTTCCAGCGCCAGCGCAAAGGCAGGTTGCTCTCCCTTCGGCAGCGTGATGGTCACCGGATCGGGGAAGCTGCCGGTGCGCAATGCCGCAAAAGCCGCCTTCACTGCCGCGGTTGCGCATGCGCCCGTCGTCCAGCCGCGCCTTAACTCGCCTTCGGGCTTCTCTATTCGCATGTGACAACTGTATAAGGGCGCCATGGAACGAGGACCAACAAAAACCATCGGTGACTGGGTCGAGGCGAGCGCGCAAGCCACGGGCTTCTCGCGGCTTGATGCCGAACCCTTCCCGGTCTTTGAGCCCGGCTGGGTCTGGCTGGTGGGCGCAGGCCCCGGTGCGCCCGGCCTCATGTCGCTGCTCTGCTACCACGCGCTCCAAACCTGTGACGTCGTCGTTTACGATGCGCTCGTCAACCCCGATATCCTGCGCTGGGTGCGGGTTGGGGCTGAACTTGAATATGCCGGAAAGCGCGGCGGCAAGCCGTCACCTACCCAGAAGGACATCACGCTCCGCCTGATCGAGCTGGCCCGTTCGGGCAGCCGCGTGCTGCGGCTCAAAGGCGGTGATCCCTTCATGTTCGGCCGCGGTGGCGAGGAGTGCCAGAACCTTGCCCACGCCGCCATCCCCTTCCGCATCATTCCCGGCATCACCGCCGGAATCGGCGGTCTGGCCTATGCCGGCATGCCCGCCACCCACCGCGACACCAATCATTCCGTGATCTTCCTCACCGGCCACGATTCAAGCGGCAACATGCCGGCAAGCGTCAACTGGGAGGCGATGGCCAAGGCCTCGCCGGTCATTGTCATGTATATGGCGGTGAAGCATCTGGGCGAGATTGCAACGGCCTTGATTGACGGTGGCCGCACCGCCGATGATCCCGTCACCATCATCTCCAACGCCTCGATGCCGCACCAGCAGGTGGCAGCGACAACATTGGGCGGTGCTGGCGCCTTCGTGGCCGCCAATGATCCGCCCACACCCGCCATCGTCGTTGTCGGTCACGCGTCGGACTGGCGCACGCTGCTCGACTGGTACAAGGGACCGCTGCGGGTGAATCCGATTGGCTAAGGCCATTGTGGTCGCCGCACCGGCCTCCGGCAGCGGCAAGACCCTCGTGACCCTGGGGATTTTGCGCGCCCTGCGCAATCGCGGGCTCCGCGTCGCCTCCGCCAAGGTGGGACCAGACTATATCGACCCGCGCTTCCATGAGGCAGCCTCCGGGCGGCCGTGCTTCAACCTCGATCCCTGGGCAATGGATGACCAGCAGATCGCTGGAATCCTCGAAATCGTCAGCCATGATGCCGATATCGTCGTCATCGAGGGCGTTATGGGCCTTTTTGACGGGCCGCGTGGCGCAGTGCGCGGTTCCACCGCCGATCTCGCCCATCTGCTGCAGGTACCGGTATTGCTGACCATCGATGCCCGCCACCAGGGTCAATCGGTCGCCGCCCTGGTTCACGGCTTCACCCGCTACAAGCTCGGCCTGAAAAATGCGGGTGTCATCCTCAACCGCGTCGCCAGCGACCGCCACGAGGCGGTGTTGCGAGATGTGCTGGGTGAACGCGTGCTGGGGGCCCTGCGGCATGACGACTCACTGCATTTGCCTTCACGCCACCTCGGATTGGTGCAAGCGCAAGAAAATCAAGACCTTGAACAGTTCCTTGAACGCGCCGCCTCAGCTGTTGCACATGAAACAATTCTTGACAGGATTCTGGGGATTGCCGCCCAACCCCTTGTCGAATCAGTGATTCGCGAATCACTGCAGCCGCTCGGTCAATTCATCGCCATTGCCCGCGACCGGGCCTTTGCCTTTGTCTATCCGCACTTGATGGACAGCTGGCAACGGGCCGGAGCCAGCCTGTCGTTCTTCTCGCCACTGCTCGAC
>JANLTS010000667.1:0-17686 GCA_031363045.1 Hyphomicrobiales bacterium | reverse complement strand
GGCCATCATGTCGCCTTCCATTTTCAGGTTGAACTTGAGGTTGGACACCAGCTTGCCGGCATTCGGGCATTCTCCCAGATAACCTGCCCGCACGTTGGTGTGCACTTTGGCGGGGCCAAAGCCATAGCTGTCCACACCACTGAGATAAGAAATTTTCATGTCGCCCATGATCGGGTGCGGCGTCCAGCCCAGGAACATGATCCACTCATTGTTCTTGATGGCCTTTTCAGCTTCCGTCAGCATGCCTGCTTCAGAGCTTTCCACCAGTTCAAAACCTGCAAGGTTGTTCTTCGCATCGGCGATGATGGTGGTGATGATGCGGTTGCCGTCGTTGCCGGATTCAATGCCATAGAACTTGCCGCTGAACTTGTCTTTGTTGGCGGCAAGATCGGCAATCGATTTGACGCCAGCATCAGCCACATATTGCGGCACCACGATGCCATAGCCAGCACCTTCAAGGTTGGGTGCGAGTTGTTCAACGGATTTGTCTTCGAAGTAAGGCTTCACGTCAGCGGTCATCGACGGCATCCAGTTGCCCAGGAAAGCATCGATGTCCTTGTTCTTCATCGAAGCGTAGGTGACGGGCACCGAGAGTGTCTTGACTTCCGATTGATAGCCCAGCGCATCGAACATGATTGAGGCGATGCCGGTGATCACCTGGATATCGGTCCAGCCGACATCGGCAAAGCGCACGGCCTTGCAGCTTTCAGCATCAGCGGCGATTGCCGGTGTGGCGAGGCAGGTTCCCAGCAGGAACGCCGCCGCCAGTAAATTTGACTTCGAATTCATATGCTCTCTCCCTCTGTTTTGTGCCGGAGTGTCCGCTTGCATGGGGCATCTCCGGGCGATGCGACAGACTACAGCCTTTCGTCATCACACCGTCAAGATAGCGAATTCCGGACAGCAATTCCGCCTTCGAACGGCGCAAAACAGCATTGCGGCGGCACTGGTCCGCGCCGATCCGCCTTGTCATTGCGGCGGAAACCGTTTTAAGACTTCCAGCCTGAATTTGGGAGGCAAGACCATGAAACCTGTGAAGTGGGGCATTATCTCGACGGCGAACATCGGCGTGGCCAAGGTTCTGCCCGGCATGCTGAAAAGCAAGGACATCGAGATCGTCGCCATCTCGTCGCGGAAGTTGAAGACGGCGCAGGAATGGGCGGGCAAGCTCGGTATTCCCAAGGCCTATGGCTCCTATGAGGAGATGCTGGCCGACCCTGAGATCGAGGCCGTCTACAATCCGCTGCCCAACCACCTGCATGTGCCCCTGACGCTGGCTGCCGCCCGGGCCGGCAAGCACGTGCTCTGCGAAAAGCCCATCGCCATCACCGCGAAGGAAGCGATGCAGCTGAAGAAGGCGCCAAAGAACGTCTTCATCGCCGAGGCCTTCATGGTGCGACATGCCGCGCAATGGCTGGCGGTGCGCGACCTGGTGAAGAAGAACAAGATCGGCGAGGTGCGGGCCATCCAGGTGCTGTTCTCGTATTTTCTCAAAGACCCTAAGAACGTCCGCAACATGGCCGATATTGGCGGCGGCGGATTTCTCGACATCGGCTGCTATCCGATCACCGTGTCGCGCTTCATTTTCGATGGCGAGCCGCAACGCGTCACCGCGACGATCGACCGCGACCCGAAGTTCAAGACCGACCGCCTGGCCGGTGGCCTCGCCGATTTTGGCGAGGGGCGCCATCTCTCCTTCACCATCTCCACCCAGCTGGCACCCTATCAGCGGGTGAACATCATGGGCACCAAGGGCCGGATCGAGATCGAGATCCCCTTCAACGCGCCGCCCGACAAGCCCAACCGCTATTTCGTCCAGGGCATGGCGATGAACGAAGGAGAATGGACCGAGCTGCCGGTTTCCGACCAGTACCAGCTTCAGGCCGAAGCCTTCGGCCGCGCCATCCGCAAGAAGAAGGCCCCGGCCTGGGGTGTTGAAGACGCCATCCAGAACATGAAGATCATCGACGCCTTCTTCCGTTCGGAATAGAGCCGGAAATGGGAAAAACCCTGATCCACAGGCCGCATTCACAAGGCAATTGACGGCGGCGCCCGTCCTCACTATAAGCCCGCCATCCCGATGGGCCGGGAAGGCGGGCTGCCTGCCACGTGGCATGCGGTTTTTCGTCTTTGAACGCCCATCATCCGATATTCAGTCAAGCAGGACCAAAGCTCTATGGCCAATACGAAATCGGCGAAGAAGGCCACCCGCGTCTCCGCCCGCCGCACCGAGATTAACAAGAACCGCGTCAGCCGCATTCGCACCTTTGTGCGCAAGCTTGAGGAGGCAATTGCCTCTGGCGACAAGGCTGTCGCCGAGACAGCCTTCCAAGCTGCTCAGCCGGAACTGATGCGTGGCGCCCAGAAGGGCGTGCTGCACAAGAATACCGCCTCGCGCAAGGTGTCGCGCCTCGCCGCCCGGGTGAAGGCAATCAAGGCCTGACCTCGAAATATCCACAGACGGTTGAACATGTTAACGCCGGATGGAAACATCCGGCGTTTTTGTTTGTCAGCGAACGGATTGTCTCGCGCAGGAAATTACCATTGGATTCAATTGATTGCTGATTGACCGGAAATCGGGCGTCAATTTCCCAAATTTTACCATATGGCCAAAACCTGCGCTTGATCCGGATTGTGCTCATTGGCACAGGCTTCAACGCCATTCTTTCAACCCTTGAAATAAAAATGATTTCAACTGGTTATGGCGATCCTTCCATAAGATTTTGAGAGCCGCCAGGCTGTCAAGCCGATTCCGTGTACGGAGTGACTCGTGAATCAGGTTGCTTGCGTCCCGCTGGCTTTTGTAAGTTCCGACCCGTGGACAGGCCGATGGCCTCAAGCGCCACAGCAGACCTACGGAACCTCAGGTGGGGCTAGGCTTAAGAGGTTCTGCATCCAGGCAGACGTGACGATGTTGGGCCCGTTGCCCAGCGGGAAACCTATTGTGTTCAACGACAACTCAAGGCGCAAGACCTAGAGGCGTTGGAGACAAGAAAACAAAAAGATGCGGCAGGGGCACAAACATGAAGACGTTCAGAATTTCAGCATCGAGCCGGAGTGAGGCTGCGGGTTAGGCGCCGCAACCTGACGGGTAATTGAGGCGGTTCCGGCGTTCGGGAGCGCTGCGAGGATAGTGCGCGCCGAGGCCGGCGCCGAAGGCAAGATGCGGTGAACAGATGACGATTTCGAATGACATGAAGTCCAAATGGGAGCGTGTGGTCCAACGGTTACGCGCCGAACTTGGCGAGGATCTGTTTTCCTCGTGGTTCGCCCGCATGGAGATCGAGGACTTGAGCGACCAGCGCCTGGCGGTTTCGGTGCCAACGCGCTTCCTCAAATCCTGGATCGAGACGCATTATCTCTCCAAGTTGCAGAAGATCGGCGAAGCGGAGCTTGGCCAGCTCGATGCTGTGTTGGTCCGGGTTCGCACCCGCGGCATCACCACGCCGCGCGCTGGCGTCGAAGTCCAGCAATCGCGTGCGCCGCAACCGCAGGCGGCCTTGCCAGTTACGCCGATGGCAGTGGTGTCATCAGGCATGAGTTCCGACCGTGCTGCCTCGCTCGATCCCAACCAGAGCTTCGACAGTTTCATCGTCGGTCCGTCAAACCAGCTGGCGCATGCCGCCATGTGCCGCGTCGCCGATGCCGCACAAGGTGCGGCGATCAGTTTCAATCCGCTGTTCGTGCATGCCGGTGCCGGCCTCGGCAAGACGCATCTGCTGTCTGCCGTGGCACACCGCATCCGCGAGCGCCGCCCCGACCGCAAGGTGATGTTCCTGACCGCCGAACGCTTCATGATCAACTTCGTCATGGCGCTGCGCCAGAAGGACACGATTTCTTTCAAGGACCAGTTCGCCGCCGTCGATGTGTTGCTGATTGACGATTTCCAGTTCCTGCAGGGCAAGACCATGCAGCAGGAATTCTGCCACGCCTTCAACTCGCTGGTCGATCAACGCCGCCAGGTGATTGTTGCTGCCGACGTGCCGCCAGCCCAGCTTGACGCCATCGACCAGCGCATGCGCTCGCGCCTGATGGGCGGCCTCGTCGTCGATATCGAACTGCCCGATCTCGAAATCCGCCGCCGCATCCTGATGAGCCGCTATGCCATGATGGTGAAGCGTGACCCCTCTGTCGTGGTGCCTGACGATGTGCTCGAATTCATCGCCAACCGGGTGACGGGCTCGGGCCGCGAACTCGAAGGTGCATTGAACCGCATCGCTGCCTACCAGCAATTCAACCAGGCGGCAGTGACGCTTGATCTCGCCTCGCTGGTGCTGCGCGACATGCAGGCCAATCCCGACGGTTCGCGCATCAAGATCGACGACATCCTGAAAATCATCGGCCGCCACTTCAACGTCGGCCGCACCGACCTGCTGTCGCCGCGCCGGGCGCGGAGTGTGGTGGTGCCGCGCCAGATCGGCATGTATCTCGCCAAGAAGATGACGGCGCGCTCGCTGCCCGAGATCGGCCGCCGCTTCGGCGGGCGTGACCATTCGACCGTGCTGCACGCGGTGCGCAAGATCGAGGGGCTGGTCAAGACCGACGACAAGCTGGCGCGCGAAGTGGCACTTCTCGTGCGCCTGGTCGAACAGGGCTGAACCCAGTCCGGCGCTAGAACGGCATCAGGGCGGTTCCCAGCGCCCGGTCGCTGAGCCACATCAGGGCGAGTGCGGTGATGGCGCAATTGGCGGCTGGCATGGCGGCACGTGAAATGGTGAGCCGCGCGGCATAGGCGATCACTGGCAGGGCAATGGCAACGACCGCCAGTTGGCCCGCTTCGACGCCGATGTTGAAGGCCAGCAGTGTCAGGAGCAGATTGTCCTGCGGCAATCCAAGATCACTCAGCACATTGGCAAAGCCGACACCATGGATCAGGCCGAAGCCCAGAGCCACCAGCCATAACCGCGTGGTCAGCAGCGGCCAGATATTGTTGATGGCGGCGACGGCGATGGTGGCGGCGATGAGACTCTCGGCGAGCGCCACCGGAACGACGAGAATGCCCAAAGCCGCAAGGCCCAGCGTCACCGAATGCGACAGCGTGAAGGCCGTCACCACTTTGGCGGTTTCAATGAATGTCCGCCGCAGCGATTGCCTTCGCTGTTGCATCGCCGTGCCGATCAGCAGGGTGAGAACAAACAGAATGTGGTCATAGCCGATGAGAATGTGGTGGAAGCCATGCACCACGAAGCTCGCCATTTCGGCTATCGGACTGCGAACGCCAGAACTTAGTGCAATGCCTTGCTCTCCGGTCGACACGACAAAGCTGCGGACTTCGCCTTCAGCACCCTTAAATGTCGCCAGTCCGCGATGCCTGGCATCGATCCCGTCGAGAAATGAATAGCTGAGCGTCAGTGCCTGAGTTGCATCGCAATCGCTGCTGAACGGTATGACGATGTAACTCTCGCCGCCATGGGCTTCGGTCAGCACCGGACCGGGCGAGAGATCGCAAGGGCCAGACGGGGAAGCCAGCGCGATGGTTTTCAGTGCTGCACCGGCGATTTCAGTTTCACGCAACCGCACTTCGCCCCAGGTGATGCTGCCATCGCCATTTCTGTCAAGATGATAAAGCCGGTCGAGATCGCGAACCGCAGCCTCAAAACGCCCTTCAGCTTTCAGGCCATCGAGTGCGATATCGAGATAGCCATAGCTCTGCGAATGCGCTTCAGCCGGGCGGGCCGCGAGTTGCAGGAGTCCGAGGATCAAGATGGCGAGAACATAAATCAGGAGACGCATCACTTGGTCTCCAATCGCGCCAACAGTGGCGTCAGGCGCTGGTCATCGAGCTTTGTCCGCGCGATGAAATCAACAACCGGATGGGCAGCTTTTGGTTCGTTCGCTGCAAGTGCGGCCTCGATCAACAGCCGCGCGTCGGCGGGTTCCTTCTGTATGGTCCAGTTTTGAACTGCCAGCGGCAAGGCGGCTGCCGGATTGTCTTCAACCTTGAGACGGAACATCGCTTCTTCGCGCAAATGCACGCGATTGCCCGCTGCTGCCGCAGCCGTGAAACGTTCGTTGAGAATGTTCGACCACTGCGCCAAGCGCGGATCGCCAAGTTGCTTTGCGGCAATCGCCCGCCGCAACAGCAAGGCATCCTGTTCGCCCCGGCCATCCAGCAGCCGCAAGACATCGGCGGCGCGGTCCATGTCGAGTAACAGATCGGCATAGGCAGCGATCAAAGAGACATCAGGCGATGGCTCTGCCACAGCCGCGGCATAGAGCGCAGCGGCATCGGCGTTCAATCCTAGCCCGGCATTGAGGTCGGCCAAGACGGCTGCGGCAAACTTTTGCATGGCAGGCGCTGAGTTCCGGTCAGCCGCCAGGGCCCGTTGCAACACCAGCCGCCCTTTGGCCGCCTGTCCTGAAAGTGCCGCGGCGCGCGCAAAGCAGATGTTGCGGATCAGGCCGCGCCCGCCATAGGGCAGCGCGTTGCAATCGCTCATGGCACCCTCGACATCACCCGTCACCATGCGCAGGAAGGCGCGCGACAGGCGGGCCTGCGCATCGCGCGGACTTTGCGCGAGAACCGCGTCAAGATCGGCTGCGGCGGCCGAGAATTCGTGATTGGCCTGGCGGATGACGGCGCGCAGCAGGCGCACTTGTTGCGGTGGATTGGCCTCGGTCCACCAATGCGAAAGGGCGGCTTCGGCCTCACCATAGGAGCGGGGATCGGAACTGGCACGGCCTTGTTCGATGGCGCCGCGCGCTGAACTGAGTGCGAGTTCGAGATTGTCGCGGTTGACTGCGAGATTGGCTTGTCCAGCCGATTGCGGTGCGGCCTTGGCCAGCACTTGCATATCATCGGTGGGGCGCAGTGCTTCGGCCTGTGTCGCCGATGTCAGCAGCAGGGTTATGATGGCAAGGCTGCCCCCAAATTTTTGAACATATCCTGGCATGCCGTTTCCCCCAAGGAACACAGGTGGCCGCTGTGATGCGGCCACCTGGTTTGTTGTTATGTTTACTGGCCGTGATGACCGTGATTGCGGCCGTTCAGCGGGGTTGCTGCATACGGGAACACCTGGTTGTAGGTGATGTCGTTCCTCTTCACCTTGTCGACGTCGACGCCCGAGAAATCGGGACCGGCACCGGCACCACCAAGTGCGATGACGGCGATGTCGATCACATCATCTCCGAAGCGGCGGCCATTGGGCCAGCCGCCAGCAACATTGCCACCGGTCTTGGTGCTGGCCAGTACGTCACCACCAAAGACGCTGAGGCGGTGGAAGCCTGCCTGACCGGCAAGACGCGCCGGTGGTGTGGTAAGATCAACCTTGATGAGATCGGGTGTGAAGATCGATTCCAGCAGGCCGGGCGCAATCGGTGTGACGCCCAAGGCGGCCGAGAGTTCGGGGTTGGCGGCATAGCCGTTGAAAGACTCGGCATCGCCAGTGGGTAAGCTCTGATTATACTTGTTCTTGTCTTTGATGGCGATCAGGGCTTCCACAAACAGCGGATTACCCTGGCGGCCAACCTGCACCATCTTGTTGCCTTCAGGCCTCGAGGTCGTGGCATAGACACCGGCCACTTTAGCACCGGTGAGCTCGCTCATGGGAATGTTCAGCACGATGGTGTGGACGTTGAATCCACCCTGGCTGTCGAAGGGCTCGGGCTTGTCGAACGAGAAGTCGAAATCGAAGATTGACTGGATGTCGCCGTAGAAGCCATCATCACGCTGGCCGGCGAAAGAGCGATAGTCGCGCTTTAGTGAAGCGATGCCGCTCTTGGTAAAGCCATCGAGTGCTGCCGACGTGGCAACGCCACCGCGGGCTTTGTTGTCACCGTTGTCGTCGTTGTTATAGGCAGGCGTCAGGCGGCCCTGGTTGTTGGGCGGCACCGGGATGTTGTCGCCGAGCACGGTTTCGGTATCGCCGTTGCGGTGATCGATCATGGTGAGCTTGTAGGTCTGGCGGCGGTTCTGATTGGCGGACACCGGATTGCCGGGTTCGACCACGCCGACATAGCTTTGCAGGATGGTGTCGCGGTTGGCGAATGTGGTGTTGAATTCGAAGCGGTATGTGACGTCGGCCTTGCCGGTGTTGACGCGGTTGCCCAACGCCACATGGATCTCGTAGTCGACCCTCGGGTCGAAGCCATAGATGTTGGGACCGATGCCCGGTTCCTCGAAGGGATAGACTGCCAGTGCCGTGGTGAGATAGTCGATGCCGCCGCTCTTGCTCTTGAAGGCATAGACGTCGGTGGTGTTGGCGGAATCGTCGAGTGAAATGAGCGGCGCGTCCATGTGGCTCGACGCCTGTGCCGGGATGATGGCAATGAGCTGCCAGCCCAGCACGGCGGCCAGTGCCAGCCGTGCGGTGTTTAATTTGAGCATGTTTCGGTTCCCTGTCTTGTGAGGTCTGGTTACTGCCGCCCCTGCGATCGGGCAGCCACAAGAGCAACGGCACCAGACCGGTCTCCGGTTGCAGACCACACGCAACCGTGAACCGGCTTGATCGGCCGCGAGCGGAATGCAGATCGGCCAAACTTATCAACAGCCCTTGAAACACCGCGCTTTCCGCGCCAATGTCTTCGGCCCGGCTTGAGGCCGGAAAATGCAAGACAAGGGGTGTTCCTTTATGCGTGTGACGATCGAAAGGTCAGCCTTCCTGAAGGCTTTGACCCATGTGCAGAGTGTCGTCGAGCGGCGGAACACCATCCCGATCCTGTCCAACGTGCTGTTGCAGGCGGGCGACGGACTATTGAAGCTGACCGCCACCGACCTCGACCTCGAGATCGTCGAGAGCGTAGCAGCCGAGGTGGGCCAGAGCGGTGCCACCACGGTGCCGGCCCATATGCTCTATGACATCGTCCGGAAACTGCCCGACGGCGCGCAACTCGAACTCGATCAGGCGGGCGATGGCCAGCGCGTGGCGATTTTCGCTGGCAAGTCACGCTTTGCGCTGCAAGCGCTGCCGCATGAGGATTTCCCCGACCTGGCGGCGGGCGATTTCCCCAACCGCTTCGAGGTGGCGGCCAGCGACCTGAAAGGCCTGATCGAGAAGACGCGCTTTGCGATTTCGACCGAAGAGACGCGCTATTACCTCAATGGCATCTATTTCCATGAGGTTACCGCCGGCAACCTGCTGCGGGCAGTGGCGACCGACGGCCATCGGCTGGCACAAGCCCAGATTGCCAGGCCGGACGGCGCCAAGGGCATGCCCGGCGTCATCGTGCCGCGCAAAACCGTGCTCGAAGTGGTGAAGCTGTTCGAGACGCTCGACGGCAATGTCGAAGTGTCGTTGTCACCCTCCAAGATCCGCTTTGCGGCAGGTGATCTGGTGCTGACCTCCAAGCTTATCGACGGAACGTTCCCGGACTATGAGCGCGTCATCCCACGCAACAATGACAAGCAGCTGGAAATCGATACGAGGAGTTTTGCCTCTGCCGTCGACCGGGTTTCGACCATCTCGATGGAGAAGGGCCGCGCTGTGAAACTACAGATCAGCCCCGGCAAGGTGACGCTCACCGTCAACAATCCGGATTCAGGCTCGGCCGAAGAGGAGCTCAGCTGTTCCTACGACGCCGACCCGATCGATATTGGGTTCAATTCGCGCTACCTGATGGATGTGGCGGGCCAGATGAAATCCGATGCCATGCTGCTGCAGCTGGCCGATTCCGGCTCGCCTACGATCATCCGCGATCCGGGTGACGCCGAGGCCCTCTATGTGCTGATGCCCATGCGGGTGTAAGCCTCGATTTGTGACCGATTCCTCCACCCTCGCCATCACCCGGCTGACGCTGACGGATTTCCGCAACCATGCGGGATTGCGGCTGGGCGTGGACCAGCAGCTGGTGGCGCTGACCGGTGCCAATGGCGCTGGCAAGACCAACATCCTCGAGGCGATTTCGCTGCTGGCCCCGGGCCGAGGGCTTCGTGGTGCCGCCTTCGAGGATCTGGTGCGGCAAGGCGGTGCTGGCAGCTGGGCCATCGCCGCCGAAATCCGGACTGCCAACGGCTTGGTGCCGCTCGGCACCGGCTGGAGCAGCCAGTCGGAAGCCGGTGACGGCGCTGGCCGCCTGGTGGTGATCGACGGTCAGGCGCAGAAGAGTTCAGGCGCACTGGGCGACTATATGCGGATGCTGTGGCTGACGCCCGCAATGGACCGGCTGTTTGCTGGACCAGCATCCGACCGCCGCCGCTTTCTCGACCGCATGGTGACGGCCTTTGACCCTGAACATGGGTCGCGCATCCTGGTGTTCGAAAAGGTCATGCGCGAACGCAACCTGCTGCTCGAAGAGAGGCAGCCCGATGCCGCCTGGCTTTCGAGCCTTGAAGCCCATATGGCCGAGGCGGCGGTGGCCATTGCTGCTGCAAGATTGGTTGGCCTCGAGGCACTTCAGGTCCATATAGGCAAGACGCGGGGGGAAAGCGCATTCCCATGGGGTGAAATCTCGGTTGAAGGTGAAATCGAGGCCAGGATTGCCACCACGCCCGCCGTGCGTGTCGAGGATGAATATCGTAGTATTCTCCGCGATTCGCGCAAAGCCGACCGGGCAGCCGGACGGACCTTGCGGGGGCCGCATCGCAGCGACTTGGCAGTGGTCCACGGACCAAAGCAGATGGCGGCGGGGCTGTGCTCGACAGGCGAGCAGAAGGCGCTGCTGATCGGGCTGATTTTGGCCCAGGCCAGGGCGGTGAAAGCCAGTGCCGGTATCGCACCTGTGCTGTTGCTGGACGAGGTGGCGGCGCATCTCGACCAGGTCCGGCGTTTGAGTTTGTTGCACGCCCTGGCAGCCCTTGGCAGCCAGAGCTGGATGACCGGAACCGACGCCCAGCTGTTCGATGGACTGGGCAGCGGCGGGTGCGTTTTCCATGTGGAGAACGGAACGGTAAATGAAGTGATGGGAAGTTGATGTCAGACGCAGACGAGACCAGCAACGGCAACGGCGGCACCTATGATGCAAATTCGATCAAGGTCCTGAAGGGCCTCGATGCGGTGCGCAAACGCCCCGGCATGTATATCGGCGACACCGATGACGGCTCAGGGCTCCATCACATGGTCTATGAAGTCGTCGACAACGCCTTTGATGAGGCATTGGGTGGCCATGCTGACCGGGTCACCGTGACGCTCAACGCCGATGGCTCCTGCACGGTCACCGACAATGGCCGTGGCATTCCCACCAACGTCATGGACGATGATGACCGCGAGCCGAAGCGTTCGGCGGCCGAGATCGTCATGACCGAATTGCATGCGGGCGGTAAGTTCGATCAGAACTCGTACAAGGTATCAGGCGGATTGCACGGTGTTGGCGTCTCCGTCGTCAACGCGCTGTCCGCCAAGCTCAAACTCACCATCTTCCGCGATGGCAAGGAGCATTACATGAGCTTCAGCCACGGCGATCCCGATGCGCCGCTGAAGATCATCGGCGAGGCGCCGGGGCGGCGCGGAACCGAAGTGACATTCCTGGCCAGCACCGCCACCTTCACCAAGACCGAGTTCGATTTCGCGACGCTCGAACATCGCTTGCGCGAGCTGGCTTTCCTCAATTCCGGCGTGCGCATTCTGCTCTCCGACAAGCGTGGTGTTGAACCGCGTGACGTTGAGCTGCTTTATGAGGGCGGCATCGCCGCCTTCGTGCGCTATCTCGATCGCACCAAGCAGGCGGTGCTCACCAATCCGATCATGATCCATGGCGAGAAGGACGGCATTACGGTTGATTGCGCCTTGTGGTGGAACGACAGCTACCATGAGAATGTGCTGTGCTTCACCAACAACATTCCGCAGCGCGACGGCGGCACGCATCTCGCCGGCTTTCGCGGTGCGCTGACGCGGGTTGTGAACAACTATGCCAACGACAGCGGCATCGCCAAAAAAGAGAAAGTGGCACTGACCGGCGACGACGCCCGCGAGGCCTTGACCTGTGTGCTTTCGGTCAAAGTACCGGACCCCAAGTTCTCGTCGCAGACCAAGGATAAGCTGGTCTCATCCGAAGTGCGCCCGGTGGTCGAAAACCTCATCAACGAGCAACTGGGCGCCTGGTTCGAGGAACACCCGAGCGAGGCGCGCTCGATCGTCTCCAAGGTGGTGGAGGCCGCCGCCGCACGCGAGGCAGCAAGGAAGGCCCGTGAGCTGACAAGGCGCAAGGGCGCACTCGACATTTCATCGCTGCCCGGCAAGCTGGCGGATTGCCAGGAGCGCGATCCGTCGAAGTCCGAGATCTTCATCGTCGAGGGCGACTCGGCTGGCGGTTCCGCCAAACAGGCCCGACATCGTGAAAACCAGGCGGTGCTGCCGTTGCGCGGCAAGATCCTCAATGTCGAGCGCGCCCGTTTCGACAAAATGCTGGGTTCAGCCGAGATCGGCACGCTGATCACCGCATTGGGTGCGGGCATCGGCCGCGAAGAATTCAACATCGACAAGCTGCGCTATCACAAGATCATCATCATGACCGACGCCGACGTCGATGGCGCTCACATTCGCACGCTGCTGTTGACCTTCTTCTACCGCCAGATGCCGGAAGTGATCGAACGTGGCCATCTCTATATTGCCCAGCCGCCGCTCTACAAGGTGAAGCGCGGCTCTTCCGAGCAATATCTGAAGGACGGCAAGGCGCTGGAGACTTATCTTGTCGATACCGGGCTTGAGAACTCGACACTGGTTCTCGCTGACGGCACCGAACGGGCCGGTGCCGATCTGCGCACCATCGTCGAGGAGGCGCTCGCCATCCGCGCCGCACTCGATGCGCTGCACATGCGCTATTCGCGCCAGGTGATCGAGCAGGCGGCGATTGCCGGCGTGCTCAATCCCGAGGTGTTGTCGAGTGCGGAACAAGCCAACGCCGCCGCGCAATATATCGCCCGCCGCCTTGACACGATTTCGGAGGAGACCGAACGCGGCTGGATGGGTGAGCCCACCACCGATGGCGGCCTGGCCTTCATCCGCGAGGTGCGCGGTGTGAAGGAAAGCTGGACGCTCGACGGCAAGCTGATCGGTTCAGCCGATTCGCTCCGGCTGGACCGCAAGGCCGCGCACCTCCAGGAGATTTACGAGAGGCCAGCGAAACTTCGGCGCAAGGATGGCGATACCATCATCTATGGCCCGACCGATCTGCTCGATGCCATCTTCGCGTCTGGCCGCAAGGGCATCTCGATGCAGCGCTACAAGGGATTGGGTGAAATGAACCCGGAACAGCTGTGGGAAACGACGCTCGATCCGAACGTGCGCTCGCTGCTGCGCGTCAGGGTTTCGGAGCTGGATGAAGCCGACGACATTTTCACCAAGCTGATGGGCGACGTCGTCGAACCGCGCCGCGACTTCATCCGCGACAACGCGCTGAGTGTTGCCAACCTCGACGTCTGAGGCCTGCCGCGTTACGCAAGGGTGGCGCAAGGGTCGGCGCGATAAGCCCATGGTGTCGTCCCGTCATCATGGTGCGACTCGTTGGGAGAATGGGCCACCGGCCCATGGGTATCACGCCGCGCTCCCGCTCCGGCCTTGTCCGGTGTTTCTGACTTCCATTGCATGACACCAGCCGTGCGGGCTTCATCCGCGCGACTGCCAATCGCACCCCGCTTTTCACGGGCGGCACAGCATTCGCAAAACCAACCGGTTTGCGAAGCAGCCAACCCATGACTGTCACACCCAAGGAGCCCCAGAATGCCGGTCAACATCACGCTTGGAAACGACGACGTCACGATGACCATTTCGACTTTCGATTCCCTGACAACGGGATCGGGAGCGTCAGCGATCACCGTCACCGACGCGCTGGTGGGCGCCGTTGTCAGCCTAGGCACCGGCACCGATAGTTTGACGCTCGCCAACTTCGCCAACTCGCTCACCGTCTCGGGCGCTGAAACGCTGACCGGTGGCAGCGCTATCGACACCATCACGCTCGGAACCACGCTGACCGGCATGACGCTCGATCTGGGAGGTGGCGCCGACGTGTTGACGCTCGCCAACACTGCCAACACCGGCAGCGTCTCGAACGTCGAAACCATCACCGGCAATGCTGGTGCCGACGATGTGACGCTCCTCACGATCGTGGCTTCCGGTGTTATCGATCTGGCCGCGGGTTCCGATGCCTTGACGCTCGCCGACGGCACCAACTCCGCCACTGTCTCCAATGTCGAGGTACTGACTGGCGGCACCGGTGCCGACACCATCACGCTTGGTGCCGCTATCGGATTTGGTTCGGTAGATCTCGGCGCCGGAACGGACACCTTGACGCTTGCCAATGGCAGCAATGCCCTCACCATCGCCAATGTCGAGGCCCTGACCGGCGGCAGCGGCAGCGATGCCATCATCATCGCCAGCGATGCCACCGGCGTGACCGTCAACTTGGGGGCCGGTGCCGACACCCTCTCGCTCGGCAACTTCGCTAACACCGTCACATTGTCAAACGTCGAGACCGTCAACGGCAACGCCGATAATGATGCGGTGACGCTTGCAACCGCCGTGACCTCCGGAATTATCAGCCTTGGTCTTGGCAGCGATGCCTTGACGCTGGCCAACGGCACGAATTCCGCCACCGTGACCGGGGCCGAGACGCTGACCGGCGGCACTGGGGCTGATACCATCACACTGGGCTCCGCGATTGACACGATGACCGTCGATCTTGGCGCCGGTGCCGATTCATTGACACTGGCGGCCGGCGGCAACACCGGCACACTCTCCAATGTCGAAACGTTGACTGGCGCCAGCGGTGCCGACGACGTGACGCTCGCAACCGCATTAACCGCCGGCATGATCGATCTCGCCACCGGATCGGATGCGCTGACGCTTGCCAACAGCACCAACTCCGCCACAGTCTCCAACACCGAAAGCATCACCGGCGGCACGGGCGCTGATTCCATTACGCTCACCACCACATTGACCGGCGTCACGCTCGATCTCACCACGGGGAGCGACACGCTCATTCTCGCCAATGTCACTAACAGCGGCACGGTGTCAAATACCGAGACCATCACCGGCGGCACCGGCGCCGATACGATCACCATCGATACCGATGCGACGGGTTCCATCATCAATCTCGGAGCCGGCACGGACTCGTTGACACTCGGCAACTTCGCTCAGACCTTGTCCGTCTCGAATGTCGAGACGATCACCGGCAATGCCGATGATGACGGCGTCACACTGGGCGCCGCCATCACCGCCGGCAGCATCAATCTTGCTGGCGGCACAGATTCGTTGATGCTCGGCAACTTCATCAATTCGGCTATTGTCAGCAATGTCGAGACTCTCACCGGCGGCAGTGGCGCTGACACCATCACGCTTGGCTCGGCCATTGATACCATGACGGTCAACCTCGGCGGCGGCGCCGATACGCTGACACTTGCGGCGGGTGGGAATACCGGCAGCGTGTCGAACGTCGAGACCATCACCGGTGCGGCGGGCGCGGATGACATAACAATGCTGACCGCCGTCGCAGCCGGGGTGTTCGATCTCGCCGCCGGCACCGATGTTCTGACATTTGCCAACGGCTCCAACTCCGCGAGCGTCTCCAACACCGAAACCGTCACCGGTGGCACCGGTGCCGATACGATCACGCTCGGCACCACGCTCACCGGTGTGTCGCTCAACCTCGGCACTGGAACCGATACACTGACCTTGGCCAATGTCGCCAATAACGCTACTGTGACAGGTGTTGAGAGCATCACTGGAGGAACCGGAGCCGATACCATCACGCTGGCCACCCAGAACAGCGGCGGCACCATCAACCTTGGCACTGGCACCGATTCGGTTACACTCGGAAACTTCGCCAATACGCTGACCATCTCGAATGCCGAATCTATCATTGGCAATGCCGATATCGACGATATCACGCTGGGCGCCGCCATCACTGCAGGATCCATCGATCTGGACGCCGGAACCGATGTTCTGACGCTTGGCAATTTCAGCAATTCGGCGAGCGTCTCGAACGCCGAGACCATCACCGGCGGCACCGGCACCGATGCCATCACGCTAGGCACGACATTGACCGGCATGACAGTCGATCTGAAATCCGGCATCGACACGATTATCCTCGCCAATGTGGCGAACACCGGCAATCTCGCCAATGTCGAGAACGTGACCGGCAATGCGGCGGACGATGACATCACCATGGATACCGTAGTGGTGTCAGGTGTCATCAACCTGGGCGCTGGCACCGATGCCCTGACGCTCGCCAACGGCACCAATTCGGCCACGGTTTCTAATACTGAAACACTGACCGGCGGCACCGGTGCTGATATCATTGCGCTTGGCACAACGCTCACCGGCATGACGCTCGACCTCGCAACCGGTCTCGACAGCCTGACACTTGCCAATGTCGCCAACACCGGCGCCATCTCCAATGTCGAGACACTGACGGGAGGCACCGGCGCTGATACCATCACGCTTGCCACATCGCTGACTGGCGTCACCGTCAATCTCGGCGCTGGGACTGATGCTCTGGTCCTCGCCAATGTTGCCAACACCGGCTCCGTGTCGAACACCGAAACTATTACTGGCGGCACGCAGAACGACATCATCACGCTGGCCACAGCCATCGCCTCCGGCAACATCGACCTCGGAGCTGGCAATGACACGCTGAATTTCGCACTCGGCGTTAACTCTGCCACCGTTTCGAATGTGGAGACTATCCTCGGCAACAACGGCAACAGTACAGTGACGCTTGCCACCACGCTGACCGGTGTCGATCTGAACTTGCGCGGCGGCATCGACGCGCTGATCCTCGCCAACACAACCAATACCGGCACCGTCTCGAACGTCGAGACCGTCACCGGAAACGCCGGAGCTGATAGCATCACGCTGGCAACGGCGATTGCCGGCGGCACCATCAATCTCGCCGCCGGTACCGATGCAGTGATCCTTGCCAACGGCACCAATTCGGCGATCGTCTCCAATGTCGAAACCATCACCGGTGGAACCGGTGCCGACACCATCACGTCAGGCGCCGCACTTTCCGCAGCAACAATCGATCTTGGCATTGGCACCGACAGCCTGATCCTCGGCAACTTCACCAATAGCGCCACGGTTTCCGATGTCGAAACAATTATCGGCGGCACGGGCGCCGACACCGTGACGCTGGCCACGTCGCTTACCGGCGCCACGATCAATCTGGGAGTGGGCGCCGACACGCTCATCCTCGGAAATTTTACCAACACCGCATCGGTGTCGAATGTCGAATCGATTACTGGCGACGCCGGTGCCGACACCATCACGCTGGCCACCGCGGTCACTTCCGGTACCATCGACCTAGCCGGAGGCACCGATGCCTTGACATTTGGCAACTTCGCCAACACCGTCACCGCCGCCAACATCGAGACCCTGACCGGCGGCACTGGCGTGGACACCATCACGCTCGGTTCCGCGCTGACTGGCATGACGTTGAATCTGAGTGCCGGTCTTGACACATTGGTGCTGGCCAATGTCGCCAATACCGGCACCATATCCAACGTTGAAACCCTCACTGGCAACGCCGATTCCGACACCATCATGTTGGCGACCTCCGTCACCGGTGGCACGATCAATCTGGGTGGTGGCGCGGATACCCTCACCTTTGCCAACGGAACAAACTCAGCAACAGTTTCGAACGTTGAAACCATCATTGGCGGCAACGGTGCCAGCACCATCACGTTGGGTGCCGCCATCTCAGGTGGCAGCATCGATCTCGGCGGCGGCGCGGATTCGCTCACCCTCGGCAATTTCACCAATTCATTGAGCCTGTCCAACACCGAGACCCTGACCGGTGGCACCGGAGCCGATACCGT
>JANLTS010000662.1:0-8749 GCA_031363045.1 Hyphomicrobiales bacterium | reverse complement strand
GTGAGCCCATGAAAGTTCCCGAACCGCGCCAGCCCCGGCGGCGCGCTTCGGCGACCTCGCGCGTGTTGCTTTGGACCTTTCTTACCTTTGCCCTGATTGCCGCCGGTGCCGGTGCCGCCGGCTTCTATGCCTACCAGCAATACACCATTCCAGGCCCCTTGGCCGAGAAGCGGATCTTCGTTGTCGAGCAGGGCCTCGGAACGCCTGAGATGGCAGCGATCCTGGAAAAACAAGGCGTCATCAGCAATGCCCGCATTTTCACCGGAATGGCCTATGTCACCGGAACGCGCGGACGCTTGAAGGCCGGGGAATACGAGTTCGCCGCCCTGTCCTCCATGCAGGACGTCATGGCACTGATCGCCAGCGGCAAGTCGATCACTTACAAGCTTTCGGTGCCCGAAGGCTTCACCAGCGAAATGGCGGTGGACCGCGTCAACGCCAACGAGATACTGACCGGTGATCCGGCGATTGTTCCAGCCGAAGGTTCGATCATGCCCGACACCTTCGTTTTCCGGCGTGGCATGACCCGGCAGAAACTGGTGCAGGACATGCAGTCGGCGCAAGTCAAACTCCTGCAAGAACTGTGGGACAAGCGCGTCCCTGTGCCGGTGATCGAAACCAAGGAACAGGCGGTCACTCTGGCGTCGATCGTTGAAAAGGAAACCGGAGTTGCCGCCGAGCGGCCGATCATTGCTTCGGTGTTCATCAACCGGCTCAAGAAGGGCATGCGGCTGCAGTCCGATCCGACGATCATCTATGGCATCGTTGGCGGCAAGGGCAAGCTTGACCGGTCACTAACGCGCAACGACATCGAGACCGAGACACCTTATAATACCTACCGCATCAACGGCCTGCCGCCGGGTCCGATAGCCAACCCTGGCCGCGCGGCGCTCGAAGCGGTACTCAATCCTCCGTCTACGGAGTATCTGTATTTTGTCGCCGATGGAACCGGTGGCCATGCCTTCGCAACGACGCTTGAAGAACATAACCGCAATGTGAAGGAATGGCGCCAGATTGCCGGCAATGCCGCCGCGGCGGCAGCTGCCGATACGGGTGCCGATGCGACAGCACCCGAAGCTCCCGCCGATGCCGCAGCGCCTGCCACCTTACCGGAAGCTGCCACACCACCTGCCGCGCTTGATAGCGCCGTCCCGCCGGAAGCGCTCGTTCCATCCGAGCCTGTCGCTGAAGCGCCGGCAACGGATGTTGCGGCGCCTCCCGCAGCCGTGGAACAGGCTGGTTCCGCGCCCGAGCCCGGTACGGTTCTGAACATCGGCAACACACGGACGGTTATCCCGAAACCCAAGCCACAGCGCTGAACCGTTTCCAGTCGAGTTGATCTGTTCTAGAACAGGCTCACTGATTCCCCTCGGAGACCCCAAGATGCCGATGTCCAGCATGACCGGATTTGCCCGAGCGTCGGGCGCGCGCGACGGCCTGTTCTGGCAATGGGAGATCAAGAGTGTGAACGGCAAGGCAGTTGATGTCCGCTGCCGGATTCCGGCGGGATTCGACTCGCTTGAGCCTTCACTGCGCGCCGCCCTCAACCAGAGTTTCAAGCGAGGCAATCTGCAAGTGTCTCTGTGCGTCAGCGGAGCCGTGGCCACGGAGACTGTGCAACTCAATACCCAGGTTCTCGATCAGTTGGTGGCGGCGGGCGAAGCGCTGCGCAACCGCATCGGTGGCGAACCGTTACGGGCCGATATTTTGCTGTCGCTGCGCGGTGTCGTCGATGTCACCACACCGCCCGAAACCGAAACCGAGACTGAGGGACGCAACGCTGCAATGCTGACCACATTCAGCGAAGCGGTAAAAGCTTTGGCTGCAGCACGTGCCGAAGAGGGCGCACGGCTTATGGTGATCGTCTCAGCTCAAGTTAAGCGCATTGCCGAACTCACCGAAGCGGCGCGCGCCAACCCGTCCCGATCTGTTGAGACGATCCGGGCCCGTCTCGCCGAGCAGGTGGCGCGCCTGATGGAAACGGGATCGAGCTTCGATCCCGACCGGCTGCATCAGGAGGCGGTATTGCTGGCAACCCGCGCCGATATTCAGGAAGAACTCGACCGGCTGGACTCGCATGTCGAGGCGGCCCGCGCGCTGCTGTCCTCGAATGAAGCGATCGGCCGCAAGTTCGATTTTCTGGCGCAGGAGTTCAACCGCGAGGCCAACACGTTGTGTTCCAAAGCCTCCGACCGGTCGCTCACCGCCATCGGCCTTGAACTCAAGACCGTCATCGACCAGATGCGAGAGCAAATCCAGAACATCGAGTGAGGCCATGATCGACATTCAACGCCGTGGGCTTTTGCTGGTCATGTCGTCACCCTCGGGGGCGGGCAAGACGACGCTGTCGCGGCGGCTGCTGGCGAAGGATACCAACATCACCATGTCGGTATCGGTAACCACCCGCAGCCCGCGCCCCGGCGAGGTCAATGGCAAGGACTATCATTTCATCAGTCACGAGGAATTCGGTCGCTTGCGCGACCGCGCCGACATGCTTGAATACGCCGAGGTGTTTGGAAATTTTTACGGCACGCCGAAGCGTCCGGTGGTGGAGGCGCTGCAGGTTGGACGCGATGTGCTATTCGATATCGATTGGCAAGGAACCCAGCAACTGGCGCAAGCGATGGAGGACGATCTGGTCCGTATCTTCATCCTGCCGCCGACGGCGGAAGAATTGCGACTGCGGCTCATCCGCCGCGCCCAGGATTCAGCATCGACGGTGGCCAAGCGCATGGCCAAGGCCGCTGATGAAATCAGCCACTGGCCAGAATATGACTATGTCATCGTCAACGATAATCTCGATCTCGCCAGCGCCCAGATCGATGCCGTCCTCACTGCTGAACGGCTGAAACGGCGGCGGCGAACCGGGCTCACGAATTTCGTTCGTGGACTGACGAAAGACCTTTGAACCGGTTCACGCTTTCAGCAATGCCGCCATCCGCGCGAAACCCTCGACCGGAACCTGCTCGGCTCTCAGTTCCGGATTGATTCCCGCCGCCGCCAACAATGCCTCAGGCTCCGGCAACAACGTCTTCAAACTCGACCGCAACATCTTGCGGCGCTGGCCAAAAGCGGCGGCGGTGACGCGCTCCAGCGTCTTCAGATCGCAGGCCGGTGCCGGAACGGCGCGCGGCACAAGCTGCACGATCGAGGAGGTGACCTTGGGTGGCGGCGTGAAGGCCGAGCGGTTGACGTCAAACAGTTTCTTCGCCGTGCAGCGGTATTGCGCCAGAACCGAAAGCCGTCCGTAATCCTTGCCGCCCGGCGGCGCAACGATGCGCTCGGCCACTTCCTTCTGGAACATCAGGGTGAGCGATGCAAACCATGGTGGCCAGGGCTCAACCGTCAGCCAGCCGAGCAGAAGTTCGGTTGCAATATTGTAGGGAAGATTGGCAACAATTTTCGATGGCCCCTTCGCTAAGCTGGGGAAATCGACTTTCAGCGCGTCGCAAGCGATCACACTGAGAAGGCCCGGATAGGCCGCGCGAACCTCTTCCAGCGCAGCCACTGCCCGGTCGTCGCGCTCGATGGCGATGAGCCGCGTGGCGCCTTCCATCAGCAGCGCGCGGGTTAGACCACCGGGTCCCGGACCGACTTCGACAATGGTGAAACCATCGAGTGGTGTGGCAGCGCGGGCAATGCGGCGCGTCAAGTTGAGGTCGAAGAGAAAATTCTGACCGAGACTCTTTTTTGCCGACAGGCCGAAGCGGCTGATGACTTCGCGCAGCGGCGGCAGAGCGTCCTCAGACATGCGCTGCTCGCGCCATCTCGGCTGCAAGCCGGATCGCGGCGATGAGGCTTTTCGGATTAGCGCTTTGGGTTCCGGCGATGCCCAGCGCCGTGCCATGATCGGGCGACGTCCGGATGAAGGGCAGCCCCAGGCTGACGTTGACGCCGCCATGGAAGTCGAGCGTCTTCACCGGGATCAGAGCTTGATCGTGATACATGCAGAGAATGGCATCGTAATTGGCTCGCGCCTCGGCGTGGAATGCGGTGTCGGCAGAGAGTGGGCCGATGACGGTGAAACCTTCATGACGTAACTGGTTCAACGCCGGAATAATGATATCGATTTCCTCGTGCCCCATGGCACCGTTCTCTCCGGCATGCGGGTTGAGCCCGGTGAATGCAAGACGGGGATTGGCGATGCCGAAGTAACGGCTGAGACCGTTGGCAGTAACTCGCGCCTGAGCTGCAATCGAACTTGCCGTCAACTGGCTCGCGACATCCTTCAGCGGAATGTGGACGGTAACGGGTATGGCGCGCAAGTCCTCTGCCACAAGCATCATGACTTCCTGCGCACGCTTGCCGCTCAGCGCTGAGAGATGAGCCAGATAATCAGTGTGCCCCTGATGACGGAAGCCCGCCGCATAGAGCGCGTCCTTTTGAATCGGGTTGGTGACGATGCTTGTGGCTTCGCCTTCCAGGGCCAGTTTCACGGCCTCATCTATGGCAGCAATCACCCGGTGCGCGGTGACGGGATCAATCCTGCCAGGCGTGGGTTTCGCACCGAGGTCGCGGTGCAGCACCGGAAGCGCCGATGCAAACACTGCTTGAGCTTCCGCAAGCGATCCGATCATACAGACCGGAAGCCCGGGGTTGCGCTCTTGCCAGTAGTTGGAATCTCCCAGCAACACAAAACAACACTCTGGCTTGCCGCTGAGTGCTTTCCATGCCATCGCTGTGATCTCGGGGGCCACGCCGGCCGGCTCCCCGCAGGTAAGAACAATCGGCCTGGGGCAGTCCATGCTACTGCTGGGCGTAGTTGGGATTGCGATACTCGATATAGACGTTGCCACGGATGGTTTTCAGATACTGTTCCTCGAGGCCGTCATATTTTTCATTCCTTAGACCGCGCTCGACTTGTTGACGCGTTGGCATTTTGAAATCTGGTTTGGGGGGCGTGAGTTTCCGTGTGCCGCATAGGGCAAGCAATTGAATGCTGCCTTTGCCGCGCATGGGACCTACGGCGCGGCCCACACCGGCCTTCTCAAGCGCGGCCCGGAGCTGCTTTGGCAGCCTGGAAGCATCAGCATCGAACTTCTTGCCTTGCTTCACGTTGAAGACGCCATCGGCAGCTGCGCGGAGATTGCCGCAACCCTTAAAGCGTTGCAGAACTTGCTGGGCTTCCACCGCACGGGCCTGAAGCAGCATGCTGTCGGTGCCTTCGACCGGCAAGTTGATTTCCATGAGCGAATACACAGTGACACCCTTCATGCGCGGGTCGTTCATGATTTTTGAAAGCTGGCTGTTAGCCTTGCTCGTGATCTCCGCCATCTTGGCATCAACTTCGGCATCGGTGACAGTGATTTGGCTGCGATATTTCCCACCGAACACCCGATTGAAACCGATCAACGTGCCGACGTATCGCTTGAATGCTGTTTCGCCAACGCCCTGTTTTTTCAGTCGGGCGGTCAGTCCATCAACTGTCGTGTCCATGCCTTTGGCCATCCGGCCAACCTGCTCTTTGATTTCGGCATCGGTGGCTTGTTGCCTGAACTTCGTGGCTTCGGAGATCTTGACCTGCTCATCGATGAGCGAGCGCAAGGCAGATTTCCGGCTTAGCTTTTCGCGTCCGGCATCTCCCAAGATGTTGAGCAACGTGATGCGTTCCGTGATATCGCGCTCAGTGATCGGTTGGTCATTGACAATAACCACCACGCCTTGCGTTTCTGCTGAAGTTGGAACTGCAAGTGAGACCATCACAAGTACTGACAAAAAGCATGCTGCAAACAAGCCGGGCCGCGACATCAGAACGTGAAACCCCCATCAACACCGCCAATCGTCCGCATCTCGACTCCGAGTTCGATCTTGCGCTCCGTACCGCCCGAATCCTCAAGAGTCTCCGAGAGGGACAAGTGGGCATTCATACAATCGCACTCGAAGGCGATGCCGACGGTCTTGTTCATGAATTGGTTGCCCTCGAGATCATACCGGAAATTGCCAAACAAGCTCCAAGCCTCGCCAAGCTTGTATTTGGCATCACCCCAAACTTGCTGCTCATGGTCTGGCCGTCCGTAATTGGCAGCCGAAGCGATGTCAGCATAGCTCAAAGAGCCTGAAATCCTGTCCAAAGTGAGGCCGACCGAGGTTTCCTGCACGTTGATGCGTGACAGGTCTTCCTCGAAACGCGCCTGATAACCGAGGGAAACCCGCTCATTGAGCTGGAAAGCCAGCGCGCCCACCAAGTCCGACGCCGTCCCGTCAAGTCCCGATCCCGCGACGTAACTGTTCTCGCCGGCGACATGGAAACTCTCGCCAAAGCTGGCGCGAACAAAGCCACCGTTTCCGCCCAGTAAGGTATAAGTCAGTCCGGCGTTGGCACGTACACCACCCTCAAATCGATCATAACCGGTGAACCGGTCACTCAGAAAAAGATTTGTGGTGTCAAAATTCAGCGTGATTGCGTCTTCATTGCCAGCGTTGTCATTGGCTGGTTCGTCCGGCGCTGCGATAATCTGGAACACGGGGGTGAGCACGCCTTGCGCCGCGCCATGATCACCGATGAAAGGCCAACGCAAATCGAAGCCCGCGGAGGGCAGCAAGTAACCGTCTGGTCCACCGCCGCCACTGACACCTGGCACGTTCTCCGACACAATAGCATCGCCGCGCAATTGAGCGAAGGGGGTGACAATGGCGCCTGCCGCGTTGGTCATCTGACGGCGCCAGCCGACCATGCCGGTTAAATGGCTCTGCTCGGTGCCCAGTAACAAGCCGTTGCCGCCCTCGTTCACTGCAGAATCGCGCCGAAGCGAATAGGCGTTGAGGTCGAAAGACAGCTCTCCACCCACCACGGGGTCAGCCATGATATAGCTTGCCGTCACGAGTGGCATAGCCGACGGCATTTGGTCTTGATTCTCGGTCTCCTCGGTGGTGCGATAATGGATGAGCTGTGCACTGGCATAATTGCGGTCTTGCAACCGAGTTGTCTGCACATAGCTCGCGACGATACTCCGGTCGTCGACATCATAGTCCTTGAGGAACGTTCGGTCGCTCCAGATCGTGGCATCCCAACCCCAGCTCCAGGCGTCGTTGATCTTAAATTTGCCGCTTGTACGCAACGCCCCGCGCCATGGACCATTGTCATCTAAGGTGTCGCTCGGGTCGAGTTCATAGATGCCTGAGGATTTGATCGTGTAATAGCCGTTCGGCAGGCGATGCCGCCATTCCGCCTCGAGTAATGGACCCTGTTGCGTGGTCCAGGTCGGCAGCAGCGTCAGATCCCGGTCTGGGGCGATGGCCCAAAAATACGGTGTGGTCATTCCAATTCCGTAGTCGCCTCCGCGAAATGACGGAAGAAGGAAACCAGTACGCCGCTTCACGCTCGGATCGGGATAGGAGAACGAGGGTGCCCACAGCACCGGAACGCCGGATATCTCAAGCTTGGTGTTCTTATAGTAGATCGTGTGTTCATCCATGTCATGGCGGACCTCGCCCGCGACAATGCGCCAAAGCGGAACACCGTTCTCGTCGGCACAGGCATTGCACGCGGTGTAACTGGCCTGTTCGTAGATGGTAACGCCATTCTCAATCCGCCGCGCATAGCGCGCCGTAATCGTGACGTTATTGGTGAGGAGCGCGCGCACATGCTCAGCAAATCCAGTGGCGAATTTGTCATCGATTTCCGCCATACTGGCCTGCAGGACATTGCCGTTGGGCTCGCGCAACACAACAGACCCGTTGGCACTAAAGACGCCCCTTTTCATGTCATATGTAACGCGGCTGGCGGTTAGTACATAGGGTCCGTAGGTCAGCCGCACCGTGCCAAGTGCCGTGGCAATTCGGCTTCTTGCATCGTATGTCAGCTTGTCGGCCAGCACATTGACGCGAGTGCCCTTCGCTACTTCATCGAGTTTGGGTGCTATGAATTTTGGATTTGCGGGTGCCGCCGCCAGTCCCAATGACACAGGAATTCCAATTCCGGCAACCGCGACCAGACTGAGAACGCAGACCTGCATTCTCAGCCGGCGTGCGTTTTCACCCTTAAAGCCGACTCGACCCACTCAGCCCCACAAAATCACAATTGGAAACGTTTTCTTAACGGCTTTTCGCAGCCGCTGGAAGCCCTGTCATCCCGATTGCCAGCTTGGCGGACATTTAAGGCAGCAAATGGATGGACCCAAATTGTTGGTAAACAATCGATTAGTTTCGCCGATTCCCAAAACACACAAAACGGGTTAAGGAGGGCCTGCAATCCGAAAGGTCCACATGAAAATCAGCTTTGCTACCGTTAACCCGCCCAAATCAGGCATTTTTGTCCTCCTGCTGGCAGAAGGTGCGGCACTAACCGGACTCGCGGCAACGGCAGACCTGCGGTGCGGCGGGCAGATTGCGAGGGCAATAAAGGCAGCAGGCTTTACCGGCCGCCGGGATTCAACGCTTGATGTGGTGGCACCCGGTGGAGGCCTGACCCGCGCAGTGCTTTTCGGCTTGGGCACACTGTCCGCCCTGAAGTCACTCGACATTGAGATGCTGGGCGGCGCCATCGCCGGGACGTTGCAGGCGCTCAAGGCAGAGTCCGCGGCAATTGCTGCCGATTTAGAGATTCCGAACATAGCCGCACGCGATGTGGCGTCTTTAATAGCCTCCGGCGCAAGTCTCAGAAGCTACAGCTTTAGTCAGTATAAATCGAAAAAGCCCGAAACAAGGCCACTCCGCGAGATCAGCGTACTTACCCCGGATCTGCGTGGCGCAAAGCAAAGCTTTGCCGGTCTGAGTGCGGTGGTTGAGGGCGTACATCTCGCGCGCGACC
>JANLTS010000353.1:0-43341 GCA_031363045.1 Hyphomicrobiales bacterium | reverse complement strand
GCCCGTTCGCGCCGCTTGTCGACGATGGCAAGCGGTGTTCCGAGACGCTTTGCAAGCGCCCTTGCACGCACCACGCCGCCGACGTCCGGCGATACGACAACTGAATTGGCGATATCCATATGCTGCTTGATATCGCGGACCATCACGGGCCCGGCAAAGAGATTGTCCACCGGTACATCGAAAAAGCCTTGGATCTGGTCGGCATGGAGATCCATGGTCAGCACCCGGTCAGCCCCCGCTCTGGTAATCAGATTGGCCACCAGCTTGGCCGAAATGGGGGTGCGCGAACCCGACTTGCGGTCTTGCCGGGCGTAACCGAAATAAGGAATGACGGCGGTGATACGCTTGGCCGAGGCGCGTTTCAGCGCGTCGATGATGATTAGCAGTTCCATGAGATGGTCGTTGGTGGGAAACGACGTGGATTGCACCACGAACATGTCCTGGCCGCGCACGTTCTCCTGGATCTCGACGAAGATCTCCATGTCATTGAAGCGCTTCACGACGGCCTTGGTCATCGGCATGTTGAGATAGGAGCATATGGCTTCCGCCAGTGGCCGGTTGCTGTTTCCTGCCACGATCTTCATCATGCCGCTATCCCCTGAAAAGCCCGGTTGCGCGGGTCTATAACAACCGCATGACAGGAATCAAAGTGGCAATTCGTAATCTGTGGAGATTGGCCGCAAGTCTTTCGTACAGCCGGCCTACTGGAAGCGGTTGACGATATCGAAAATGCCGGTCGCGGCGGCTTCCGCCACGGCGAAGGCGGCAGGCCCCCAGCCGCGGTCCAGAGAGCCTCGCGGCACATCATTGGCCTGTTTGACGTCGCCCAGCGTCTTGCCGTCGGGTGATTGCACTTCCCAACGCACCGAAACCTGTTGATTGGCCGTGCCCTTGGCGACAAACTTTACCCGGCCGACGATCGTCAAGGCGTTCGGCGCCCGCTTGGTGACGACTGGCCAACCCGCCGCCGAAAGCGTTTTGCGCATGGCAGCGGTCAACTCGGCATCACCACCACCGGGCGAACCCTTGACCGGCATGACCGCAACAGCACGAATCTGCACCCCGCCTTCGCCTGATGGTTTCGTGTCAGCCTTGGGTGCCGTTTCTGCTTCGGCAACAGCAATCTGCTCCGCTGCTCCGGTCCCGGTCTTCTCCGGCTTTGGCGCTGAAACTGCCTCGGCCATCTTCGCTTCGTTTGGCAATGGCTCGGTATAGGCGGAGGCCAGAGCCGGGTCTTCAGGCGGGGCCACCAGATCGAGGCCAGCATACTCCATGCCCGGTCCATTCAGGGTTTCAAAGTCGATCTCGCGCTGTGCATCTGGGCTTGCCATGGCAAAATACTCAGCCGGCGGAACATAAAGCGCCGAGACCCGGGCGGCGTACCCCAGCTCCACCAGCTTTTGCGCCATCGTCTCCGTGGTACGCCGGGCGATGCGTTCGATCACCGCCGACGTCACCGCCGACCACGGATCGCTGCCGGTGGCCAGGCCGGCATTGTCTTCGCCATCGATTGTCTGGATCAACACGCCGGCGGAATCGCGCAATTGCCACTGGTAGATGATGCGCACGCCGGAATTCTCGGCAAAACTCTGGAACTGTCCGTTCAGGCTGAAACTGCCGGATTGGAAATCACCTTCGACGATACCGATGTCGCGCTCGCCGCCGGATACCGCCATGGCGGTTTTAAGTTCACCGAGCTTGGCAGGTGGCATCCCCGCCACTTGCTGAAGCATCACCGGCGGCACAGTCTTGCCCTTGGGTTCGCCCGAGCCGGAATCGGTCAAAACCGAGCCGCCGGTGCATGAAGCAAGCAGCAGCACCAGCGCCGCCATCAGCGCTCCAAGGCGGAGAGGCCGGAGAATCTCCGGCCAGGCAATGAAACCCGAATGCCGCATTGTTACCGAACTATCATTTCCAGAGGGTGCTTCGATACCGGTTCGGGCACCTTATCCCCAATGATATAGGTACGGCCAAGGCAATAGGCCGCACCGGCTTCGGAATTCATCAAGATCATGTGGGCGAAAAACACCATCCCGGCTTTTATCTCAATCGGGTTATCCTTGTAGAACATGGGGCTATCCATCCAGCTTGGTGTAAACTTGGCGCCCAGCGAATAGCCGCAGGCATTGAGCCGGTGAGCCTTCATGCCGTGATCGTCCATCACCCTGGCATGCGCGGCGAACACCTCTCCCGCCGTACGGCCGGGCCGCAACTCAGTCTCGACCTCGGCCAAGGCAGCCTGCGCGGCGGCATCCATGGCAAGATGCACCTTCGATGGCTTGCCGATGATGAGAGTGCGCATGAAGGCGGCATGATAGTGCCGGTAGACGCCTGCCCATTCGAGCGTCAGCTGGTCGCGCTTCGACAGCTTACGGCGGCCCGACTTGTAGCGGCACAACAGGGCATCACGGCCAGAGCCGATGATGAATTCATTGGCCGGGTAATCGCCACCGCCCGCAAACACGGCGCCTTGTTGGGCTGCGAGGATTTCACCCTCATCCGCCCCGGCCTTGGTCTTGCGGATCGCCGCCTTGAATGCCGCATCACCCAATTCGCCCGCCTTGCGAACATATTTCAGTTCGGCCTTCGATTTCACCAGCCGGATGGCGTTGATGAGATCATTGGCCTCAACCAGCGTGCAGAACCCGTCGAGTGCCGCATCCACCGCCTTGCCGTTGAAATGTGTGAGACCATAGGACTGGTTCTCGATGCCAAGGCGCTTGGCCCCACACTTGAGGTCTGTCAGCATGTCCTTCAACTGGGTTGCCGGTTGGGCGCCAGCCATGTCGGTCCAGATGCGGATGTCATTGATGATCGACGTGTGCCGGGCTTGCAGCAAATCGGCGGAGCGGGTCAGCAATGCCAAGCGTCCATCGGCGCCGAGATAAAGGCACTGAAAGAAGCAAAAGCCGAACGTGTCATAGCCAGTAAGATAATACATGCTTTCCTGCTGGAAGATCAGCAACCCGTCGAGCCCGTCGCGCTGCAGGGCGGTAGTGGCCTTGGCAATGCGGGCGTCATATTCGGCACGGGTGAAATGCAGGGCCATGGGCTTACTCCAGGTTCAGCGAAATGGCGGAGATCAGCCGCCCATAGTCTTTTTCATTGCGATGTGTGGTGCGGCGATAGCTGAAGAACCGTTCCTCGTCACTGAACGTGCAGAGCGACAGGTTGACGACCTCACCCACACCTTCCGTCTTCAGGCGGTTTTCGAGATAGCCCGGCAGATCGAACATCGAATGTCCGGCCCTGCCAGATGCCACAAAGAAGCGGCGGCTCTTGTCATCGGCCTCGATGAAGCGGGCGGGAAATTCCGGCCCGACCTCATAAGCGGTTTGCGAAATCATCGGACCGACCACCGCGGTGATATGGCGGCGGTCAGCGCCTTCAGCTTCCATCGCCTCCAGCGTGCGCGCCGTCACGCCGGTGAGCGCTCCCTTCCACCCGGCATGGGCGGCACCAATGACCCCAGCCCTGACATCGGCAAACAGCACCGGACCGCAATCGGCGGTGAGAATGCCGAGCGCCAGACCGCGCGTGCGCGTCACCAGCGCATCAACACGTGGCCGCTCGTCCGACATCCAAGGCCCGGTGACAACAAGTGCGTCGGCACTGTGGACTTGATAGGCCGACAGGAGATGATCCGCCTTAACATCCAGCGCTTGCGCCACCAGCGCCCGGTTTTGCAACACCAGGCCACGGTCATCGCCCGAACCCAGCCCGCAATTGAGTGACGAGAAGATGCCGGACGACACACCGACGCGGCGGGTGAAAAACCCGTGCGAGATGCCTTGAAGTTTGAGTGCCTCGGACTGGATCATGTGCTGCCAAATGGATAGGGCGTCGCCAGTCCGGGCGACGTTGCCGCCAGAACCTTGAACAGGTTACCCATCTGGTCCTCGCCTGCAAGCCTCGTCATCTGGCGTTCCAGGACGCGCCGGTTAGCCTCATCCGACCGCGACGCGAGAGCCGAGATGCGTTGCTCCAATCCCATCGCCAGCAGGAAGGCGCGTTGCGTCATCGCTGGCGCAGAGATTCCGCCCCCCGACTGAAGCGCCTTGCTCAGCGCCTCGAAATCGACGTGCGAGGTGATATCGCAATCGCCTGGCGCTTCCGAAATCGAAACGTGTTGGTGCTGGCGAATGGCCTGCAACGTATCGCCTGGGGCGCTCGCAAGATGGCCATAGTCGATGACAAGAGCGGCACCCGGATGCTGCGCCAGGCGCTCGCCGATGACATGAGCAATAGCTTGGCGATCTAGCGCTGATTCGATGATATCGCCCTCACGGCCCTCACGGCCCTGATGTCCGAGTGCAGCCTCTGCGAGACCAAGCGACAGCCGGTCATCCACCACTCCCATTGCCCGTTCGAACCAGCGGCCCTGCCGTTTCTCGAATTGGCGGATGGGGATGGCATCGAAGAACTCGTTGGCGACAAGGATGAAGGGTCCATCCGGAACGTCTTCCAGGCGCTCGTGCCACGTGGCTTGACAGCCAAGGCTCTCCATCTGGCGCGCGCGCAACACCGGGCTGGTTTCCACCATCCGCACCGAGGCGGACTGGGCAAAGCCAGCTGACAACCGGCGCGCGGCGCGCAAGATGTCAACCGTCAGCGTGCCACGGCCAGGCCCCAACTCGACCAGATGGAATATGGAGGGCTGGCCCATCGCAGTCCAGACGGCGATGCACCACACGCCGATCAATTCGCCAAAGACCTGCGAGACTTCCGGTGCCGTGATGAAATCGCCTCGCTCACCCAGCGGATCACGTGTCATGTAATAGCCGTGCTGCGGATGACCGAGACAAAGCCCCATATAGCGATCAAGCGGCATCGGCCCTTCACCCGCAATCATCTCGCGGATGAGACGTTCAAGCAGCGTCACGGCGCGACCTGAGCAGCAACCAGATGCCGATGGCGCAGAGCGGCAAGGACAGGATCATTCCCATGGTGATGAACCCGAGGAAATAACCCAGATGCGCATCGGGCTCGCGGAAGAACTCGGCAATGATTCGCGATAACCCATACCACAGCGCAAAAATGCCGGACGCGCGCCCGGCAAACTGCAGCGCCCCAAACCGGTGCGTGGCGATGCGCACCAGGATGAACAACACCAAGCCTTCGAGCAGAGCCTCATAGAGTTGGCTGGGATGCCGCGCGAGGCCCAGTTCGTCATCGGGGAAGACGAAACTCCACGGCGCGTCCGATGCCCTGCCCCACAATTCGCCATTGATGAAATTGGCAACCCGCCCGAGGCCCAGCCCCACCGGCACCGAGGCCGCGCCCAGATCGAGCATGCGATCAAGCCCGCTGCCGATGCGGCGCCCAAAAACCAGACAGGCCACGACAACGCCCAGAAATCCGCCATGAAACGACATTCCGCCATCCCACAGCCGCACGATCTCGGCGGGGTGCGACAGAAAGAACATCGGCTTGTAGAAGAGAACATAGCCAAGCCTGCCGCCCAAGACGACGCCCAGCACTGACCAGATGAAGAACTCATCGACCTGCGGCACGCTCATCGTCGGCCTGACATTGCCCCACAGCTGCGGATTGGAGACCAGCCGTTTCATGTACCAGGAGGCGAAGATGAGCCCGGCGATATAGGCCAGCGCATACCAGCGCACGGCGAAAGGTCCGATCTCGAACAGCACCGGATCGATGGCTGGAAACGGCAGGACGGCAAATGTCATGAGACCGGACACTGGTCGGGCCGGGCTGCGCCGTCAAGTCTTGCATCCTGTGGCGATGCCACATCTTGAAGTGAGACCTCAAAACTCATACCTTCGGGACAACGAAAGGCTTTTCCCATGACCACCACACAGACCCGCTTCTTCGACGAAATGGCCAAGCTGATGACCAATGCGGCGGGCGCCGCGCAAGGCGTGAGGCGCGAGATCGACACGTTGATTCAGGCCCAGATGGAACGGGTTCTCAATAACATGGAACTGGTGAAACGCGAGGAATTCGAGGCCGTGAAGGCCATGGCGCAAAAGGCCCGTGAGGAAAACGACGCACTGGCGGCACGCCTTGCCGCTTTGGAAGCCAAGGCGCAACCTTCCCCTGAATCGGTCTCCGACACCCGCGCCGATTGACCGTCGCGCCCGGCGCATTCTACGCCCAGGTCACGTCCTGAGGCTTTCTAGCCTGAGGATAACGGGTGAAATTTTCATTCCCCTGTGGAGGAATCACTTCCGGGGGTCCTCCGACTCTTGAAGCGACTCAATGACTTCGGCACGGTCTCCACATTGGTTCGGCGCCTGATTCGTCAGCCAACGGAGGATTAACTATGGCCCTCGAGGCCCACGAAAGCGATGACACCGCCAATCCGCTCGACCGGGTTGAGCGGATTGCCGAGACCTATCATTGGGCCATTGACCGCACCAACCACGCCGAAGTGACAATGCGGATCGAAGGCGGTTGGGCTGACATGACCGTGTCGCTCAACTGGCGCGACGAATTCGAGTTGCTGCATGTGGCGGTGAACTTCGATGCCAAGATTCCACCGCCCCGCCGCGACGAGGCCGCCCGGTTGCTGTCGCGCATCAACGAGCACCTGCTCTGCGGCCATTTCGATCTCTGGCATGCCGATGGCAGCCTCGTCTTTCGCAATGGCCTGCTGCTGTCGGGCGGTGCCGATTTGAATGACGCCCAATGTGAGGCGCTGATCCGCACCGCGATCGAGACCTGCGACCGCTATTTCCCGGCGGTGCAGTTCGTCGTCTGGGCCGGTCAGAATGCCGAAGACGCACTGGCCGCGAGCATGATCGAAACCGTGGGAGAAGCCTGATGCTAAAGCTTGACGGAACGCTGGTGCTGGTCGGCGCCGGCAAGATGGGCGGCGCCATGCTCGAAGGCTGGCTGAAGGGCGGCGCTGCAGCTTCGAAAATCGTCGCACTCGATCCGTCGCCACCCGACGAGGTCAAGGCGATGCTGGCGGCCAAGGGCGTTCGCCTCAATCCCAGCGTTTCCGAAATTGCTAACACGCAAGTCATCATTGTCGCGGTGAAGCCCCAGGTGATGGAAGAGGTCCTGCCGGGTATCGTCACGCTCAAAGCCTCGCGGCCTCTCATCCTGTCGGTGGCGGCGGGAAAGACAATCGCCACGTTCGAGCGCCACTTCGGGTCGGACGCTGCGGTGATCCGCAGCATTCCCAATACGCCTGCAGCTGTGGGCCGCGGCATCACCGCCATGGCCTCTAATGCCAATGTTTCAGCAGCACAGCTTGGACTTGCTCGCGCACTCCTCTCCGCCGTCGGTGAGGTGGTAACGGTCGAGAACGAAGCCATGATCGATGCGGTGACAGCCGTTTCGGGCTCAGGGCCTGCTTATGTCTTCTACCTCACCGAATGCCTTGCTGCGGCCGGTGTGAAAGTGGGACTTCCCGCTGATCTCGCGATGCAACTTGCCCGCGCTACGGTAGCGGGTTCTGGCGAATTGATGCGGCAGTCCGGCATCGCGGCGGCAACGCTCCGCCAGAATGTCACCTCGCCCAAAGGCACGACCTATGCGGCACTTCAGGTGCTGATGGCGGACGATGGCATGCAGCCGCTGTTCGACAAGGCCATCGATGCCGCGACCAAACGCTCGCGCGAATTGGCAAGCTGAGAGCCAACCATGACCATTTCCTTTGATGACTTCATGAAGGTCGATATCCGCATCGGCACCATCATCGGTGTCGATCCCTTTCCGGAAGCGAGAAAGCCTGCATTCAAACTCAAGATCGATTTCGGCCCCGAGATCGGCATCAAGAAATCCTCGGCCCAGATCACCAAATACTACACGCCCGAAACCCTGGTGGGCCGGCAGGTGGCGGCGGTTGTCAATTTTCCGCCGCGCCAGATCGGACCATTTATGTCGGAAGTGCTTACGCTGGGATTTCCCGATGACGAGGGCGCCGTTGTATTGGTAGCTGTCGAGCGCAACGTGCCAAACGGCGGGCGGCTGTTCTAAAATTGTCGCACTCGGTCCATAACGCCTGCACCAAACGTGAGTGCCGCGAACATGACAATCATCTCCTCCATCGAAGACCTCGAAGACATCTACCGCACCACGCCGACGCTTGCCTCGACAGCGAAGGAGATTGACTATCTGACACCCGAATATCGGCAACTAATCGCCGCTTCGCCCTTCGTGGCCCTGGCGACCGTTGGTCCCGAAGGCCTTGACTGCAGCCCGCGCGGTGATGCGGCAGGCTTCGTCCGCATCCTCGATGACCGGACACTGGTGCTGCCGGACCGCCGCGGCAACAATCGTATCGACAGCCTGCGCAACATCGTGCGCGATCCGCGGGTTGCCTTGCTGTTTCTCATTCCGGGCTCGGGGACCACATTCCGCGTCAACGGCCGCGCCGTGATTTCGGCGGACCTCGAATTGTTGAAATCTTTTGAGGTCGAGGGAAAAGCGCCGCGCACCGCGATCATCATCAGCATCAAGGCCGCCTACTTCCAGTGCGCGCGCGCCATCGTGCGCTCAAAGCTTTGGGATACGTCAGCTCACATCGATCCAGCAACACTGCCCACACCTGGCAATGTTCTCCAAGTTCTGACGAAATCCGAAATCGATGCCGCCACCTATGACGCCGAATGGCCAGGCCGCGCCAAGGCGACGCTGTGGTAGCGGGCGCCTACCCCATCCCGAACATCTTGCGCATGTTGGCCATCATCTGGTTCATCGGATTTTCGGCGGTCGGTCCCTTGCCCCAGATATCCTCAGGCGGCTTGGTGCCAAACATGGTCTCGTAAGACTTGAGCGTCGCCGTCCAGGCATCGGCCATGCTGGCGAAAGCTTTGGCATCAACACCTTGCGCCACCGGCTTTTCGGTGATCATTTGCCCGAGGTTCTCCCAATAGTTCTGGGCGTTCTGCAAATGCATCATCCACACATCATTGATGACGCCGGGCGGGATCACCTGGTGGCCAGCCCGCATCGCCAGAAACAGGAACTTGCGGTATTCCTCGATGACGCGCTGGGCCATTTCGGAATTGGTGCCCATTTGCTGTTGCACCATCTGCATCATCGGCGCGAAGGCCTGCAGCCCCTGGGCATTCATGAGATTGAGCTTGAGCCAGAGCGGATCGAGTCGATAGTCCATCATGGAGACCTCATACCGGGATTTGGATCACGGCGCGAAGCCCGCCTTTCGGACTATCCTCGAGCCTAAGTTCGCCACCATGGGCTCTTGCAATGTCGAGCGCAATGGCAAGGCCAAGGCCGGTGCCGGTTTCATCGAGGTTGCGGGCATCGTCCAGCCGCACGAAAGGTCGGAAGGCATCGGCGCGCTTGTCGGCGGGAATCCCCGGGCCATCGTCATCGATGATCAGCGTCAGCAGCTTGTCGGTGACGGTCGCTGTCACCCACACCGATTTGGCATGCCGCATGGCATTGCCGAGCAGATTGGACAACAGCCGGCGGAAGGCATTGGGTTTCACCCGGACCATGCGGCCAGAAGGCACATCGGTCGAAATTCGAGCACCTTCACGTTCGGCGATACGCACCGCGGCAAGCACCAGACTTTCGATTTCCACTTCACTCGGCTTCTCACCGCCGTCCCCCTTGACGAAGGCCATATAGGCCTCGAGCATGCGCTGCATCTCATCGACATCTTCCTTCAGCGGCTGCACCTTCGGGCCATCGCCGAGGAAGGCGAGTTCGAGCTTGAAGCGCGTCAGAATGGTTCGCAAATCATGGCTGACGCCCGCCAGCATTGCGGTGCGCTGCTCAACTTGCCTGGCGATACGGTCGCGCATGTCGACGAAGGCTTCTCCCGCCTGCCGTACCTCGCGTGCGCCACGCGGCCGGAAGTTTCCGGCATCGCGGCCCGTTCCAAAACTCTGGGCTGCCTTGGCGAGATCGGTGATCGGGCGGATCTGGTTGCGCAGGAAAACCGCGGCGATGCCGAGCAGCAAGAGCGATGAAATCAGCATCCACAGAAGCAGCACATCGGTGCTGGTGGCAAGGGCCCGTTCTTCACGCGTCAGCAGCCGGAACACCACGCCCTGGCCGACATCGATGCGGATATCGACAAAACCCGGTTGCCCGCGGCTGTCGATCCAGAACGGCTTGCCGGTCTCGATGTGCAGTTCGCGTGTCAGGCGTTCGTCGGTGCGCGAATAGAGCGGCTCCGGCAGAGGCGGAGGCAATGCGGCATTCTTCTCAATGGTAAGGCCAAGCACCAGAATCTCATTGGCGGTACGCTCGATCCGCAAATTCGACGTGGCGCTCTTTTCAGACTCCTCATAAAGTTGCACCAGCAGCCCCACATCGCGCGCGAAGGATCGCGCCAGGAGCCTGGTCACTTCCTCGAAATGCCGATCGAGGATCAGTCCCGTCATGATGGTCTGCAGCAACACCACGGGCGCCACGAGAATAATCAGCGAGCGCGCGAACAGGCCCTCGGGCAGATGGCGCTCGAGAAACTGGTTGAAGCGCTTGTAGAGCCAAGGCTGCGGCATCAGTTCAGCCGGTTTCAGTCGACATGCAGCACATAGCCCGCACCGCGCACTGTCTGCAGATAGGAGGGATTGGACGGATCGGATTCGATTTTCTGGCGCAGCCGGTTGATCTGCACATCAACGCTCCGCGCCCCCTCCTCGGAACCTTCAGGCGCCAGTTCGGTGCGCGCCACCGGAGCCCCGGCGCGCGCCGCCAGCAGCCGCAGGAAGTCTTTTTCGCGGGTCGTCAGATGGATCACTTCCTCGCCCTTGCGCAATTCACCGCGCTGCGGAAAGAACACAAAGGGCCCGAACATCACTTCGCCGCGTGTCCGGCCGGGTGCATCCTGCCGCCGCAGCAGACCCTTGATACGGAGCAGCAGTTCGCGCGGTTCGAAGGGTTTCGGCAGATAATCGTCGCTACCGGTTTCCAGCCCGGCGATACGGTCCGAGGCATCGGCAAGCGCCGACAGCATCAGCACCGGAATGGTGTTCCCGACGTTACGCAGTGATTGCATCAAAGTGAGTCCGCTCTCGCCCGGCATCATGATATCGAGGATGGCGATGTCGAACATCACGCCGCGCATCATTTCGCGCGCCTCCGCGGCATTTGCCGCCACCGACACCCTGAAGCCATTTTCGAGCAGATAGGACTGCAGCAGCTGCCGGATCCGCCGGTCGTCATCCACCACCAGAATGTGGGGAAGATCATCCACGATCACCGCCAGCCTTCTCGATCCAGTCGCGGACACTCTCACGGTTTTCCGGGTTCACCATGTGATAGAGCAACTTGCGGTAGGTCTGCGCCGAAGCGCCGGTTGACTGTGCCACGGCACGGCGGATGCGGTTGATCTGCGGCCGCATCAGGCGCTGGCGCAACTCCTCGCCCTTGTCGGTCAGAAACAGCAGGCGCTGGCGGCGGTCCTGCTCGCCTTCCCGCTGGAAGACATAGCCCTTGTCGATCAGTTCCTTCAGCACCCGGCCCAGGCTCTGCTTGGTGATCCGCAGGATATCGAGCAGCTGTTGCACTGTCATGCCAAGATCGCGGCCGACGAAATGGATCACCCGGTGATGCGCCCGGCCAAAGCCGAACTGGTCGAGAATCTCGTCCGGATCGGACACGAAATCACGATAGGCGAAGAACAGCAACTCGATGAGCGCCACCGTATCCCGTTCGCTCAAGCCCTCGACGCTTAAATCTTGGGCAGAAATTATGTCAGCCATATTGACATATTTTTCCGTCTTTGTTACGTTGAACCATCTCATAACGAAACGTTGTTGCGCGAACCAGAGTTTCGGCTCCGTTTCCCAACATTATAGGCCGGACAGGAGCATCAAGCCATGACCATCATTCCCTTCGACCAGCGCGACGGTTGGATCTGGTTCAATGGCGAGATCGTGCCGTGGAAGGATGCCAAGGTTCACGTGCTGACCCATGGCCTGCACTATGGCTCCTGCGTGTTCGAGGGCGAGCGCGCTTATGGCGGCAAGATTTTCAAGACGACCGAACATTCGATCCGTCTCAGGAAATCCGCCGAGCTCATGGATTTTGAGATTCCGTTTTCGGTCGAGGAACTGAACGCCGCCAAGGACAAGGTGGTGGAGATGAACGGCGGCGGTGACCAATATGTTCGCCCGGTCGCCTGGCGCGGTTCGGAAATGATGGCGGTTTCCGCCCAGCACAACAAGATCCATGTCGCCATCGCCACCTGGGCCTGGCCCTCGATGTTCGATGCCGAAACCAAGATGAAGGGCATCAAGCTCGACATCGCCGAGTATCGCCGGCCGGACCCGATGTGCGCGCCGGTCCATGCCAAGGCGGCGGGCCTCTACATGATCTGCACCATTTCCAAGCACAAGGCCGAGAAGAAAGGCTTTGCTGACGCCATGATGCTCGACTGGCAGGGCCGTGTCGCCGAATGCACCGGCGCCAACATCTTCTTCACCCGCGATGGCGCCATCCACACGCCGATCGCCGATTGTTTCCTTAATGGCCTGACCCGCCAGACGGTGATCGCACTCGCCAAGGAACAGGGCCTCGAGATCATCGAGCGCCGCATCATGCCGGACGAACTCCCGAGCTTCAATGAGTGCTTCATCGTTGGTTCGGCTGCAGAGGTGACGCCGGTGGCCGAGATCGGCCCACACACTTTCAAGCCCGGCAACATCAGCCGCACCATGATGGACGCCTACACTAACGCGGTAAGGCCCAAGTCCAAGGCGGCGTGAACGAGTCCCAATTTTCGGCAAAGCCCGGACTGAATTTTCTTCTCGATATGCTTCGGCGGCACACTCAAAAGTTCGTGCTTTGGGTGACGCACAACTTATTGCCGTTGACAGGCAAAGGCATGAGCGTGGTAAGTTGCCACAGCGAGTGATCGACCCGCGCGACTGAAGTGCATTCAACCGCTTTCGCAAGAGGGATTGTCATGGCTACTCCCGTCCGTTTCGGAACCGAGTTTCTGATCAATACCAACACGCGGTTGGATCAGGATGAATCCGCCGTCACCGGCTTGGCCGATGGCCGCTTTGTCGTGACATGGACCGACGACAGCGCCATTTCTGGCGATACCTCGGGATCCGCCGTCCGCGCACAGATTTATAACGCCGACGGCAGCAAGGCCGGACCCGAGTTCCTTGTGAACAGCACGACCCTGGATATACAGAACCAGCCCACCATCACTGATCTTGACGATGGCCGTTTCGTCGCCAGTTGGACGGATTTCAGCAGCGGAAGCGTGGTGATCCGCGCCCAGGTGTTCAATGCCAATGGTTCCAAGTCTGGCACAGAGATCGTGGTCAGCGCCGCGGCAGGGGCCGGTGGCGAGGTTGACTCGGACATCACCGGACTTGCTGGTGGTCGCTTTGTCGTGACCTGGACGGATACCAATAGCGATACCGGACAGTTCGAAGTCTACTCGCAAGTATTCAAGTCCAACGGCGACAAGCTGGGCACGGCGGAGCTTGTGCATCAATCGGCCGGCAATCATTCCAACTCCACGGTCACCACTCTGTCCGATGGCCGCTTCATCGTGATGTGGGACGATCTCAGCAATCTCGGGGCCAACGAGGTCAAGGGGCGGATTTTCAACGCCAATGGCTCGCCCGGCGGGAACGAGTTTGTCGTCAACACCAGGCTCCCCGACGTTCAGGACCAGCCAGATGTTGCCGCGCTGAAAGGTGGCCGCTTCGTTGGAGTCTGGGTCGACAAATTCGAAGGAAACTTCGAAATTCGTGCTCAACTGTTCGACGATGACGGCTTGAAGCTGGGGACAGAAATCGTCGTCAACTCCCCCACGGGCCAGACCAACCAGTCTGATCCGGCGATCAGCGTGTTGGCCAGCGGGCAATTCGTGGTGACCTGGACCGACGAAAGCCTGACGGGCGGTGACACGTCAGCGCAGGCCATCAAGGGCCAGTTGTTCAATGCCGATGGCAGCCCATCGGGAGGGGAGTTCCTGGTTAATACCAAGACAGCGAACACCCAGTATCAGCCCGCAATCACCGGCTTGGCGGATGGGCGCTTCGTCGTGTCTTGGTCGGATTTCAGCGCCACCGGCGGCGATACCTTCGGCTATGCCGTGCGCGGCCAGATTTTCGATCCGCGCGAAAAAGCCATCAATCTGACCGGAACCTCGCTTGCCGATCAGTGGGTGGGCACCCGCTTCAACGACAAGATGTCCGGGGCCGGAGGAGCTGATACGCTGAAGGGCGAGAATGGCGCCGACATTATTGATGGTGGCAATGGCAATGACCGCTTGGTTGGCGGCAACGGCGACGACAAGTTGACCGGCGGCATTGGCCGCGACAATCTGACCGGCAAAAATGGGGCGGACGACTTCATCTTCGCCCGGGAAACTGAAGTGGGCATCGGCAGCACCCGCGACGTGATCACCGACTTCGAGCACCTGGTGGACGAAATCAACCTCCGTGGGCTCGTGGCGGGTGGCGAATTCATCGGCGGTGCGGCATTCGAGGATGTGGCAGGCCAGGTCCGCTACACCAAGTCGACCGGCATCTTGCAAGGCGATATCGACGGCGACGGCAAGGTGGATTTTGAGATCGAAATCGCCAACGAGGCGGTTCTCACCTCGGCCGACTTCATTTTCTGATCTGGCTGGGCCAATATGATGGCCTGACCGGAGAATCACACAATCGCCGAGACTGACCTCTACCTGCCCGTCAAACGCCATCTTGAAGCCCAGGGCTATGAGGTGAAATCGGAGATCAGGTCTTGCGATGTCGTGGGCTTGAGAGCCGATGAGGCGCCGGTGATTGTCGAGTTGAAGCAGGCGATGTCGCTCGCCCTGCTCTATCAGGCGGTTGACCGACTGGCGCTCACCGAGCATGTCTATGTCGCCATCGCCCGCCCGAAACGCGGCCTCGCGTCTTCGTCCTTGAAACTCTGCCGCCGGCTGGGGCTGGGCCTGATCGTCATCACGGCGGCGGGCAGCGTCGAGGTGATGGCCGATCCGCTGCCTTACAAGCCCAGGCCGGACAACCGGAAACGCGGGTTGCTCCTCAAGGAATTCAATGCCCGCAACGGTGACCCCAATCTCGGCGGCTCGGCCCGCACTCCACTGATGACCGCCTATCGCCAGGATGCCATCAAATGCGCCGATTATTTATCAGCTCACGGATCAACGCGCGTCCGCGATCTCAAGGCCGCCACCAAGGTCGATCGCGCCGCCAACATTCTGCGCGACAATGTTTATGGCTGGTTTCAGAAATCCGGCCGCGGAGTCTATGAGCTTTCGCCGCCGGGCCGGATCAGGCGCTGACGGCGAGAGGGGACACCGTCAGGATGTCCGTTCGCGCATTCCAAGATTGTACTGGATAGATGCGAGCAACATGCTAACTTCGCCCGGGGCCGTGCTTCATCTGCCAACAATCCTGTCATGGAGAGATTGCATGATACGCCTCAACTTTGTCTTTGCACTGCTCGTGTTTATTTGCTTGCAGTCACACCAAGCCATCGCGGCATGGTCACCGCCTTCTCCCTTCGGGGCAACGGTGCGCGCCACATCCGATCCAAGTTGTGCGGCAGTTGCGACCAATGAGGTCGTTTGCGCCGTCCGCGACGCCAGCCAACAGCTGGCCGTCAACCAGTATGTCTCGGGCGCCTGGACGGGCTGGACTGTTCTTGACGGTGTCATCACCTCAGGCCCGTCCTGCACACCGCGTGCGGCGGGAGAGGTGATCTGCGCGGCGCGCAATGATGCCGGGAAACTGAGTTACACGGTTTTCAATGGCACGTCGTGGTCGCCACTCGCGGCGGCGGGCGGGCTGCTCTATTCCGCCCCAAGCTGCGCCAGGCTCACGGCGACCAAGATCATGTGTGCCACCCGCAATGCAAAAGGCGGAATTTCGGCGGCAACCTTGACGGGCGCCACCTGGGGCAGCTTCATAGCAGCTCCGACAACCAATACCTTCACGCCGCCGGGCTGCGCGACTGACAACGACGGCAAAGCAATTTGCTCCACCCTCAACAACACCGGCACGGTGATTGTTAATCGCTTCAACGGCAGTCTGTGGGATATCTATGTCAGCAACACCAGCACCGCAGTTAACGCCACGACGTGTTCAGGTATTGGCATACCCGGTCATGTCGTGTGCCTGGTGACGAATTCGGCCTCCAATGGCTTTGCCAACCGTTTCTCGGGCGGAAGCTGGCTTGCAACTGGCTGGAGCGGCTGGGGCAATCTGTCTGGCTTGCTGAGTTCGAGGATATCCTGCGCCTCGCAAGCGGCAGGTCAATTGGTTTGCACCGCAGTAGCGCTGATTGACAACAGCGCCTATTCGAACACCTACAATGGTGCGGCGTGGAGTGGTTGGGCATTGTTGGGCAATCTCGCCATCGGCAATACCTCTTGTGCAAAATTGAACGCCACCAAGGTCCTGTGCGCCTTCGTCGGCACCGATAATCAGTTGACCAGCCGCGTTGGCCCATAAGCCAATGCCTGTAGATTGATGCATGCGATGGCGGACTCAATTCCGCCGTCGCAGACTGCGTGCAATCGTATCGGAATTCGCCGCACTCAATTCAATTGACACTGCCAGGGGGCGGCACTGTAAACTGCCTCTTAGGCAACGGAATGGGGCTATCTGGTCTGCCAACTGCCAAATCTGAACATGGAGCGACCATGGCTACCCCAGTTCCCTACGGTATCGAATTCCTCGTCAACACCACGACAGTAAGCGGCCAGTCATTTTCCACGAGCATGGGCCTCGCTGACGGACGCTTCGTGGTGACATGGACGGACGTCAGCTCAACGGGTGGCGATACTTCGGGCTTCGCCGTCCGGGCGCAAGTGTACAATGCCGACGGCACGAGATCGGGAACCGAATTCCTGGTCAACACAACGACGGCCAGCTTTCAGCACGAATCCGCCATTGCCGCGCTCAACGATGGCCGCTTTGTGGTAACCTGGACCGATGGCAGTGCGAGCGGTGGCGATACCACCGGTTCGGCAATCCGGGCACAGGTATTCAATGTCAACGGTACGCCGTCGGGTGTCGAGCTGTTGATAAACACCACCACCACCAACGATCAGAACCAACCAGCCATCGCCGTGCTTGCCAATGGCCGCTTCGTGGTGACCTGGACCGACATCAGTATTACCGGTGGTGACGATTCGAACCATGCCATCCGGGCGCAGATGTTCAACGCCGATGGCTCGCGGTTCGGCACGGAGTTTCTGGTCAATTCCCTCACCGACTCCGGCCAGCAATTGTCTGCAATCACCGCGCTGGAAAACGGACGGTTTGTGGTGACCTGGCGGACCGCAAATATATCCGGAGGCGATGGCTCGTTTGGGAGCATCAAGGCGCAAGTGTTCAACGCCAATGGCAGTCCGTCGGGGTCCGAGTTCCTGGTCAACACCACGGCTGCGGACGATCAGCTTGAGCCGGCGATCACCGGATTGGCCGATGGCGGCTTTGTCATCGTCTGGCGCGATGAAAGTACTGCCCCTGGCGATACGTCAGATGCGGCGATCCGGGCGCAAGTCTATAACGCCAATGGCAGCACGTCGGGGGCTGAGTTCGTGGTCAACACCACGACCACAGGCGATCAGCAATATCCGGCCATCACCGGATTGGCCGATGGCCGTTTCGTGATGGTCTGGCAGGATGCCAGCCAGACCGGCGCTGACACTTCACTGGCCGCAATCCGCGGGCAAGTGTTCAACGCCGATGGCAGCACATCGGGGTCGGAATTCCTGGTCAACACATCGACAGCCTTTACCCAGAGCCAGCCCGCCATCAGCGAACTGGCCGACGGCCGCTTGATCGTGACCTGGACCGATTTCAGCCAGGCGATGGGCGACACGTCAAGCGCGGCGGTCCGCGGGCAGATCCTTGATCCGCGCGAGGCGGCAATCGATTTGACTGGAACCGCACTGGCCGACCAATGGGTTGGCACCGGCTTTGGCGATGTGTTGGCCAGTTTGGGCGGAAACGACAAACTGCAAGGCGCGGGTGGCGCTGACCAAATTCAGGGCGGTACCGGTGCTGACGAGCTTTTGGGCGACGGCGGCAAAGACCGGCTTGAAGGCGGCAGCGGCAATGATGACCTGCTGGGTGCAACGGGCCAAGACCGGCTGTTCGGCGACGCGGGGGCCGATGACTTGCATGGCGGGATCGACCGGGACAAGCTGACGGGCGGCACTGGAGCAGACGATTTCAACTTTGCCACTGCGGCCGATGCCGGGCTCGGCGCCAGCCGCGATGTGATCACCGATTTCGAGCATCTGGTGGATGACATCGATATCAGCGATCTCATTGTCTTTGGCGGCACCTTCATCGGCAATGCCGCCTTTGGCTCCAATCCCGGTGAGGTGCGCTACAATAAGGCATCAGGAATTCTGCGTGGCGATATCGACGGCGATGGCGAAACCGATTTCGAGATCGAAATCACCAACCTGCCAGTTCTCACCACCGCCGATTTCATGTTCTGAAACGAAACACGCTTGACCGCAGCGAGGTTACGCGTACCCCCGGTTAGAGAACGACGCCCCTGCCCGCCAGGTGATCGAGGAACGCCTTCACCTTCTCTGGCTGCACTTCCTTCACAGCGCCGATCGCCAAATCATCCAAAATGAAGGGGCCATACTGCACGCGGATCAGGCGGTTCACCACGCAGCCGAAATGCTCCATGAGCTTTCTAATCTCGCGGTTCTTGCCTTCGGTCAGCACACAACGGTACCAGCTGTTGGAGCGCCCGCTCTTGCCATACTCCTCGACGAATTCAGCGCCGCGATAATCGACGCCGTCGATGCTGACGCCTTCAGCCAGCTTGGCGATCTGCTCCGGGGTGAGCGCGCCGCGCACCCTGACGCGATAGACTCGTGCGAGGGCGTTATCGGGATTCATCATCGCCTGCGCCAGCGGGCCATCGGTGGACAGCAGCAGCAAGCCCTCACTGTTGACGTCAAGGCGTCCGATGTTCATCAGCCGTGGCAATGATCGTGCCTTCAGTGACGGAAGATCGAAGATGGTGGGCCGCTCCTTGTGGTCGCGGTGCGTCACCAGAACATCGATTGGCTTGTTGAGCATGAACAGGCGCGGCAACGGCTTGGTCTCGGGCGCCACAGGGCGGCCGTCAAGACTGACCTGATCGCCCTCTTCCACCGGCGTTGTGGCCAGAGCCGTGGTGCCATTTACGCTGACCCGGCCTTCCGCCACCATGCGCTCGGCCTCGCGGCGGCTGCCGATGCCGGCCTTCTGCAAATAGACATTGAGGCGCATGGCGTTGGGATCAGCCGCCGGTGACGGGCGGGAAGAAGGCGATTTCGGTTGCGCCAGCAATCGGCGCATCAAGCGGCACGTGGGCTTGATTGATCGCCACCTTCACCGTGCGCCGCTCGGCAAAGGCGGCGGCCAGCCCGGCATCCCTATCACTCAGGTAATCGATCAGTTCACTGACGGTTTTGACCGTCCCCGGAACGTCGAGTTCCTCCGAGCCGCGGCCGGCGATCTGGCGGATGCGGGCGAAGTACAGGATTTTCATATTAGTCCACCACGTGGCGGATGCCGGCGCGGAAATAGTCATAACCGGTGTAGAGCGTCAACCCGGCCGCCACCCACAGCATGGCAATGCCGATTGTCGTTACGACGGGCGTGCTGGCGAACAGCGCGTCGCCCGCCGGACCGGCGATCAGAAAGCCGACGGCAACCAGTTGCACAGCCGTCTTCCACTTGGCGATCTGGGTGACCGGCACCGACACTTGCAGCTCGCCCAGGTATTCGCGTAAGCCCGACACCAAAACCTCGCGTGACAGGATGATGATCGCCGCCCAGATATGGCCACCGCGCAGGATGTCGTCGGCGCACAGCACCAGCAGCACGACGGCCACCAGAACCTTGTCGGCGATCGGATCGAGCATGCGGCCGAGCGAGGATTGCTGCTGCCATTTGCGCGCCAGATAACCATCGAGAAAATCGGTAATGGCGGCAACGACGAAAATGCCAAGCGCAATCCACCGCGCCGTGCTGCCGCTCCACAACAGCAGCCCTGCGACCACGGGAACCGCCACGATGCGGCCATAGGTCAGGATGTTCGGCAGGTTCCAAACCTTCGAATACCTTGCAGCCTTTGGTGTCTCTTGCCCCGTCATCGCCCGCTCAGTCTACGCCTTCGTGGAAGTGGTCGTAAATCGCCTGCGCCAGCGCTGTGCTGACACCCTCCACACCGGCCAGATCCGTCACATTTGCCCGTGCCACTGCTTTGGCCGAACCGAAGGCTTGCAGCAAGGCTTTCTTGCGCAATGGTCCGATGCCTGCAATCTCGTCCAACGGGTTGACGCCGATGGCCTTGGAGCGCCTGGCCCGATGCGAACCGATGGCAAACCGATGCGCCTCGTCGCGCAGCCGCTGGATGTAATAGAGAACTGGATCGCGGCCCTCCAGCATGAACGAGGGCTTGCCTTCGACATAGAAGTGTTCGCGGCCGGCGTCTCTATCCGGCCCCTTGGCGACACCGGCGATCAGCAGGTCGCCAAGGCCGAGCTCGGTCAAAACCCCGCGGACTGCCGACAATTGTCCCTGCCCGCCGTCGATCAGCACCAGGTCGGGCCACGCCGGTATCTCGCCCTCGGCCCCAACCCCGCGCTCGCCCTGCTCTTTGAGCAGCCGGCTGAAGCGCCTGGTCAGCACTTCGCGCATCATGGCGAAATCATCCGATCCGATGTCCTCGGTCTTGATGTTGAACTTGCGGTATTGCGACTTCATGAATCCATCCGGCCCGGCGACGATCATGCCACCCACCGGGTTGGTGCCCTGGATGTGCGAGTTATCATAAACCTCGATGCGGACCGGGGCTTCGGGCAGGCCAAACACCCGCTGCACGCCCTCCAGCAACTTCACCTGCGATGACGACTCAGCCATTTTCCGCCCTAGCGCCTCGCGCGCGTTGGTGACGGCGTGCTCGACCAGCGTGGCCTTCTCGCCGCGCTGCGGCACCGCGACCTCAACCTTGCGGCCAGCCAGCGTTGACAGCGCTTCCTCCAGCAGCTCACGCTCCTCGATCTCGGTGGATAGCAGCACCAGCCCCGGCACCGGCTTGTCGTCGTAGAATTGCGCCAGGAAGGACGCGAGGATTTCGGGCGCATCATGCGAGCGGTCGGCCTTGGGATAATAGGCGCGGTTGCCCCAGTTCTGGAACGAGCGGAAGAAGAACACCTGGATGCAGGTCTGGCCGCCCTCCTGCGCCATGCCAAAAACATCCGCCTCGCCCACGCTCTGCGGATTGATGCCTTGCGTCTGGGTGACGAAGCTCATCGCCTGGATGCGGTCGCGGTAAGTGGCGGCGCGCTCAAAATCCAGCGCTTCCGCCGCCTGTTCCATCTGCCGGGCAAGATCGGCCTTCACCGCCTGGCTCTTGCCATTGAGAAAGTCTTCCGCCTCCGCCGTCAGCGCTTCATAAGCGGGCGGTTCGATATAGCTCACGCACGGGGCCGAGCAGCGCTTGATCTGGTACAGCAGGCAAGGCCTGGTCCGGTTGCTGTAGGTGCTGTCGGTGCAGGTGCGGATCAGAAAGGCCTTCTGCAACGTGTTGATGGCGCGGTTGACGGCACCCGCCGAAGCGAATGGCCCGAAATAGGCGCCCTTGCGATTGCGGGCACCGCGATGCTTCACCAGCTGCGCAACGGCATGATCCCGCGCAATCAGGATATAGGGAAACGACTTGTCGTCGCGCAGCACCACATTGAAGCGGGGTTTCAGCTTCTTGATCAGATTGGCCTCGAGCAGCAGCGCCTCGGCCTCGGTATTGGTGGTGACGAACTCCATGTTGACGGTGAGCGCGATCATCGCCGCGATTCGGTTGGTATGGCCCAGGGCGCGAGTATAGTTCGACACCCGGTTCTTGAGGTTCCGCGCCTTGCCGACATAGATGACATCGCCCTTGCCATCATACATCCGGTAGACGCCGGGCTTGCCGGGAAGTCTGGTGACGAAATCGCGGATGATATCTGGGCCGGAAAGCTTTGCAGATTCGATGTTTTCGGTGTCGGTCATGGCGGAGTTATTCTACTTCCGCAGAGGCGGCTTTGTGAGTGCCTGAATGCCATGGACCAAAAATAAATTGACCGGCCCCCTGAAAAGGGCCGGTCTTGCGTCAGGTGTGGATGGTAAAACCTTACCGGTAAGGACTGTTGCACCTGCGGACGTCGCCACTGAAGGCAATCCACGTATTGGTGCGGGCATTATAGGACCGGTATTTGGCCCGGCACCAGGCCACATGACTATTTCCGCCGCCGCCAACAATCACAGCGGCTCCGACCAGCGGCGCCGCCAGCCACCATGGGCTGTTGTAGTAATAGCCGCCGTAGAAGTGCCGGCAGTTGCCGCGACGGTAAGTGCAGCGCGGGCCGTGCACCCGGAAGCTATAAATGCCATGGAAACGGTGGCTTCGGCGGTGGCGGACTTCGGTCAGAAGGTTCGGATTGCCAGCCTGCTCCCCCGCCGTCTGCTGAACAACCGGGAGCGTGAGGGCAGAAGCCGTTGCGGCCGAAAGACCGACGGCGCCCGCGCCGATAAGCATGATCGAAAGGAAGGTTTGTTTGAACATTGGTTTAACTCCACTTGTGCGGTGCGCCCTCACTCGAACAAAAGGACCACGGCGCATACTCCACAACCGTTGGAGTGTGGAAAAGGTTCCCGCCGTCAAACAAGATCGTGTTCGGAATCAGCGCGCCCGCTCAATTTCAACGCCCACACTCCGGGCATTGGGGATGATGTCGGGCTTCTCCACCCGCACCCGCGCCGCCCGCACCCGCTTATCGCGCAGGCATGCCGTGGCGATCTTCTCGCACAGAGTCTCGATCAGGTTGATGTGGCCCTCGGCGACGATCGCCTCGACTTTTTTCACCACGATCTCGTAGGACACCACATGGCCGATGTCATCGTCCTTTGGCCCCTCGCCTTCGGTCACCGATAGATCGATATTGACGACCACCCGCTGCGGATTGACCTTCTCGCCGTCATAGATGCCGATCAGCGCCTTGAGCTCAAGATCGCGCACGAACACATGGCGCAATCCCGATGCGGCGCTGGCGACGTGGTGGCTGATGATCGGCTTCTTGTTCACTCGGTGACCTCCATGACGTCCGGCGTTTGCCACACCAGATGCTGGCCACCGTCAAGGGCGATCATCTGGCCGGTCAGGGCCGGTTGCGACAATATGAATTTGACCGCGCCTGAGATTTCCTCCGGCGACGTGCCACGTCCCAGAAGCGTCAGCCTCGCCTGTTTGTCGAACTCCGCCTGATCCATGCGGGCACTTGGCAGTGCGGGACCAGGGCCAATGGCATTGACGCGGATGCGTGGCGCCAGCGCCTGAGCCAATGTCCGGGTTGCCGTCCACAGGGCGGATTTCGACATGGTGTAGGAAAAGAATTTCGGGTTGAGCTTCCACACCCGCTGATCGATGATCGAGATGATGCTGCCCTCTTGGCCCTTCGGCAATTGCCGGGCGAAGGCCTGGCTCAGGAACACCGGCGCGCGCAGATTGGTATCGAGATGCTCCGCCCAACTGGCCTGGGTGATCGAGCCCACTTCATCAGGCTCGAACAGCGAGGCATTGTTGATGAGGCAGGTGAGCCCGCCCAGTCCTTGCGCTGCTTCGGCGATCAGCCGGTCCGGCACATCGGCTTGCGAAAGATCGCCGCGCACGATGACCGCGCGGCGGCCCAGCGACCGGATCACCGCCGCCACTTCCTTGGCTTCGGTGATCGAGGCGTTGCAATGCACTGCCACATCCCAGCCATCGGCGGCGAAATCCAATGCCAATCGGCGCCCGATGCGCTTGGCCGAACCGGTGACCAGAACCGATTTCATGTGGGGCTCAGGCCTTCGGCATCAGGATCACATAGTGCTTCCGCACTGTTTTCACCGTTTCCCATGTGCCCTTGAAGCCCGCCGGGATGATGAAGGCGTCGCCCTTCTTCAGCGTCCAGGATTTTCCCTTGTCGTTGGTCAAGATGGCCTTGCCTGCGATGAAGTGGCAGAACTCCCATTCCTCATAGGCGACATTCACCTTGCCCGGCGTCGATTCCCAGATGCCACAAAACAGCCGGTCATCCTCGCCCGTGAAGTGGTTCCAGGTCTTGGTGGCGTATTTGCCCTTGATCAGCTTGTCGGCCGCCGCCTTGCCCTTTTGCAGCTCGGGTGCAGACTTGCCCTTGGTCTTCATCACCAGAATATCGGCCATCGTGTAACTCCTATCCCAACCGTTTCAGCAAATCATCTTTACCCGGTTTGAAATCCGCCGCCAGCCACCAGTCTTCGAGCTGCCTCAAGGCTACGCCGATCTCCGGTCCGGGCTTCAGTCCGGTGGCAATCAAATCACCCCCGGTGACTGGAAGACCTGGCACCGGCCAGCGATCCGGCAATTTCAGAAGGCGTTTCCATGCCGGATCGTCCAGACTGGCTTTTGACCGCGCCCAACCGATCCGCACCAGATCGCGCCATGCGTCGGCACCCACTTGATAGAGCACGATGCGCTGCTCGCCAGGACGCAGTGACAGCGACGGTGTCGTGAGCGAAGATATGGCATCGAGGCGCTTTGCTTCGGCATTGGAAATACGCCAGCGCTCTTTCATCGCTTGGGGCTCAGCACTCAATACCGCCAACCGCAACAGCGGATCGGGCGGCAAGCGTCCGATAACCCGCCAATCCTCCGTATACGGAAGAAGATGCCTGAGGATGCCGGTCTTCGCCATCAGCTTGAGGCTTGGTACGGCACCGGGCGCTACCAGCAGCTTGAATATTTCCTGGCGGATGCGTTCGGCAGATAATGTATCGAGTCCCTTGCGGTGACGAACGCAGGCGGCAAGACCGGCCTTGTCGGGCGCGCCCTTGCCGAAACGCGCATGGAAGCGGAAGAATCTCAGGATCCGCAGATAGTCTTCCGCGATGCGCTTCGCAGGGCTTCCCACAAAGATGATTCTGTCTCGTAAGATATCCCGGTAACCATCTGTAAAGTCATAGATCTTTCCACGTGCATCGCAGTACAGGGCATTCATGGTGAAGTCCCGCCTGAGGGCATCGGCCTGCCAGTCGCTGGTGAATTTCACCGTGGCACGGCGGCCATCGGTTTCGACATCATGGCGCAGCGTGGTCACTTCGTAAGGATGGTGATCAATCACCACCGTAACCGTACCGTGTTCGATGCCGGTCGGGTGAGCTTTCAATCCAGCGGCAGTGAAGATTTCAATGACACGCTCAGGCGGCAGCGTGGTGGCGAGATCGACTTCGGTGACCGGAACTTTCAGAATCGCATTGCGCACGGCACCACCTGCCACCCGAGCTTCACCACCCGCATCCGCAATGATACTGAAGACCCGCTGCAGCGATGGCGCCTTCAGCCATTTGGCGCGCGACAGGTTGGGAAGATCACTCATGCTGTTCTATACATCAGGGCGTAGAGATTGCGGATCATGCCGGCAGTGGCGCCCCAGATGTATCGCCCTTCATAGGGCATGGCGTAATAGAAGCGCTCCTTGCCCTGCCATTCCCTGGAGTGGCGCTCATGGTGCTGCGGATTCATTAAAAACGACAGTGGCACCTCAAAGACATCGGCGACCTCGCCGTCATGCGGCGTTACCGTGAAGCCGTGACGCAGCAGTCCAACGACGGGGACGACGCGGTAGCTGGTGCCGGTCAGATAGGTGTCAAGGTATCCCAGCGGTTCCACGAAACATCGGTCTATTCCAGTCTCCTCCTCGGTCTCCCGCAGCGCCGCGGCAATCGGGCTCGCATCGCTGGCATCGATGCGCCCGCCCGGAAATGCCACCTGCCCGGCATGCTGAGACAAATGCGCCGTGCGCTGGGTGAGCAGCATGGAAAGCCCGCCATCGCGCTGTACCAGTGGCACCAGCACAGCAGCAGGTTTGGGCGCTACCCCTGCCGGAATGATGCGCGCCTCCGGGTTGAGGTCATCATCGCTCCGCCGCGCATTTTCAGGCGGTGCGGCGTGCAATCCCGCAGCGCGCTCCCTGAACTCGCTCTCGTCATAGCGGAAGCTCAAGATGTGAAACCGATCTCTGCTGCCCGTTGCATCGGAAAGAACATGCCCGAAGACCAGACGCCGAACCAGCCGTCTTCCTCGGCTCCGGCGGCCACCAGGTCATAGAACAGTGCCCGCGATACCAGTGCCTCGAGCCTTGCCCGCACCAGCACATAGGGCTTGAGGCCGCCGGTGCCATGCTCCGTGACAAAGCGCAAGGGATGCGCCTGATCCACCGTCACCTCGTCATCGGCATTGGTCTCGAAACTGATGATCTGTTCGCGGCCCCGACCGCTAACCGCCATGCGCACCGCCGTGAACGGCGCATCATCGACCCGTATCCCGCATTTTTCCACCGGCGTCACCAGATAGAATTTGCCGTCATCGTCATGCCGCAACACCGATGCGAACAATTGCATCAAGGGTTTTCGGCCAATCGGCGAGTTGAGGTAATACCATGTGCCGTCCTGGGCAATCCGCATGTCGATGTCGCCGCAGAACGGTGGGTTCCATAGATGCAACGGCGGCGGGCCTTTGGCCTTCCGCGCCTGCTCCAAACCCTTTAAAGGGTTGCTTGCATCTGTTTGATCTGCGCTCATCATCGGATCGTAGGTGTTTTGAGTCGGGGATAACCCGCCTCTTTTAGGCCATTCTCGTTCACGAGGATGTCATTAAGAACAATCTCATGCCGCAGGCCATGATGGCCCGGTACCAAACTATAGTGAGCCTCATGCCCAGCATCAATGAAGCAGACCGCCAGATCATCGCCGACCTTGAAAAATCCGGTGAGCGCCTGGTCAAGGCCCGCGAAGCCATTGGCCGCGTGATCTTCGGCCAGGACGAGGTCGTGGAACAGGTGTTGATCGCCATTCTGGGCGGTGGCCATGCCCTGCTCGTTGGCGCCCCTGGCCTTGCCAAGACCAAGCTTGCCACAACATTGGGCCGCGTCCTGGGCCTTGACGAGAAGCGCGTGCAATTCACACCCGACCTGATGCCCGCCGATATCCTGGGCTCTGAAGTCCTCGACGAGACCGAATCGGGCCGCCGCCAGTTCCGCTTCGTGCCGGGCCCGGTGTTTTGCCAGCTGATGATGGCTGACGAAAACAACCGCGCTTCACCCCGCACCCAGTCGGCCCTCCTGCAAGCCATGCAGGAGCATCACGTCACCATTGCCGGCGTGCGCCACGACTTGCCGCGGCCCTTCCACGTGCTGGCCACCCAGAACCCCATCGAGCTGGAAGGCACCTACCCGCTACACGAAGCCCAGCTCGACCGTTTCCTGCTGCAGGTCGATGTTCCTTATCCGTCGCTCGATGCCGAGCGCCGCATTATGTTTGCAACGACGGGCGCCACCGAGGACGAGGCCGACAAGGTCCTCAGCACCACCGAGCTTCTCAAGGCCCAGCGTCTGACCCGCGTCATTCCGGTGGGCGAACAGGTGGCGGAAGCCATTCTCCGCGTCGTTCGCGCCGGCCGCCCGGATGCCGGTGCCGATGATTTCGTCAACAAGAACGTCGCCTGGGGTCCAAGTCCACGCGCCAGCCAGGCGCTGATGCTGGGCGCTCGCGCCCGCGCCCTGCTGCAAGGCAGGCTCTCGCCGTCGATCGACGATGTCCAGGCCTTGCTGGGTCCGGTGTTCCGCCATCGCATGGCGCTGAACTTCACGGCCCGCGCCGATGGCCTGACCATCGACGCGGCCATCGCCCATCTCTCGAAACTGCTTGCCTGAACCAATGGCGAAGCCCGCTGTCGCCTTAAGTCTGACCGACCGCGCCGATTCCGCCGCGCGTGTTCTGCCGCCTTTGCTGGTTGACGCCGAACGCATTGCGGCCACGGTGATTATCGGCGACCATGGCCGCAAGCGCGCGGGTCCGGGCGAAAGTTTCTGGCAATACCGTCCCTATAGTTTCGGCGACTCGACACAACGCATCGATTGGCACAAATCGGCCCGCTCCGACCGCGTCTATATCCGCGAAAACGAATGGGAAGCCGCCAATACGCTGTGGCTGTGGGCATCGTCGTCAGTATCGATGGATTTTCGTTCGACGCGCGCCAGCCTCAGCAAGCGTGAGCGCGCGCAATTGCTGGCGATGGCGGCAGGTGTCCTCGCGGTGCGCGCCCATGAGCGCATCGGAGCCATCGGCGCACCCTATGCGCCCGATCATTCGCGCGGCGCGCTGGTCCGCATTGCCAACTGGTTCCTCGAAGGCGACGGCAATGCACTGCCGGTCTTCAATCGCATGCCGCGATTTTCCAGTGCCCTGCTGGTTTCCGACTTTTTTGACAAGCCGGAAGATATCGCCCGCGCCATCACACCCATGGCCTCGGCCGGAATCCACGGCCATCTGGTCCAGGTGGTCGACATGGCGGAGGAAACCCTGCCCTATGCCGGCCGTATCGAATTCCAGGAAATGGCGGGACCGCTCAAGTTCCTTTCCGCCAAAACCGAGACGTTGCGCCTTGCTTATGCCGAACGGCTGGCAGCACATCGCGGCGCGCTGCGCGATCTCTGCCGCCGCATCGGCTGGACCTTCACCATTCACCGCACCGATGAGTCACCCTCGCACTTGCTGATGCTGCTGCATGCGCTGATATCGGGAGAACTCAGGCGATGAACCTGTGGTCCGCCTTGAGTTTCACGACACCACTGGCTCTCGCCGCATTGGCGTTGCTGCCGGTAATCTGGTGGCTGCTGCGTTTCACGCCACCCAAACCTGAAACGGTAAAGTTCCCGCCGATCCGTCTGCTGCTCGATCTCATCAACCGCGATGAACAGCCCGACAAGACTCCGTGGTGGTTGATGCTGTTGCGCCTGGCACTCGCGGCACTGCTCATCATCGGCGTTTCCCATCCTCTGTATGCACCGGGCCGGGTCGCAACCATTGCACCCACACCGCTGCTGCTGATCATCGATGACAGTTGGGCCGCGGCCAAGGATTGGGGCAAGCGTCAGGAGATCATCACCGAAATTCTCGATGGTGCGCAACGCGCTGGCGCACCCGTGACGCTCGCAACATCGACACCACAAATCCGTCCACAGAGTTTTGAGCCAACCGATGCCGCTGACATCAAAACCAGGACAGCAACCCTCCAGCCCCGGGCCCTCGATCCGGACCGGGCCGGAACCTTGGGCAGCTTGAAGCAGAAATATACCGATGCCACGGCGCTTCGTGTCATCTGGTTGAGCGACGGTATCGACGACGGCAAGGCCGGGGACTTCGCCACTGGATTGTTGACTCTCGCCAAAGGTCAGGCGGCGGTGGAAGCAATCGTTCCCGACACCGCTGACCTTGCGGTGGCACTTGGCGCACCGGGCTTCGACGGTGGCCGCATCAAGGTGACGGCACTGCGGGTTGCGGCGGCGGGCGAGCGCGCGCTTCGCGTCGTTGCACGCGCCACCAATGGCCGTCCATTGGGCGAAACCGAATTGAAGTTTGCTGCCAACATGACTCGCGCCGAGGGCACCATCGAACTCCCCATCGAATTGCGCAATGAAGTTGGCCGCATCGCCATCGCCGACGAGCGCAATGCGGCAGCAAACTTCCTTATGGATGACCGCTGGCGCCGCAAGACGATTGCCCTGCAATCGGGCACATCGAGCGAAGCCGCCCAACCCCTGCTCTCGCCGCTCTACTATGTGTCGCGGGCCCTTGAGCCATTCGGCGAAATGTCGGAACCCGCCGATACCGCCAGCCTCAAGAGCCTGCTCGATCAGGGCCTGTCGATGCTGGTGCTGGCCGATATCGGCGTGCTGCCGCCGGAACAACAGGACATCGTCGGCCAATGGATCACGCGCGGTGGCGTGCTGCTACGCTTTGCGGGTCCCCGTCTGGCTGGCGCCCAGGACCCGCTGGTGCCCGTCACCTTGCGCGAAGGCGGACGTTCCTTGGGCAGCGCCTTGAGTTGGGAAACACCGCAAGCAATGCAGGCCTTTCCCGAAACCAGCCCCTTTGCCGGGCTTGTCAATGACGATGCCGTGAAGATCAACCGACAAGTGTTGGCGGAACCCGATGCGGATTTACCCGATAAAGTGTGGGCAACGCTGGCCGACGGAACGCCACTCGTCACCGCCAGGCGCGAAGGCAAGGGCCTGATCGTTTTGTTTCATGTTACCGCCAATGCCGACTGGTCCAATCTCCCCCTGACCGGCCTCTTCGTTGACATGCTGCGCCGCGTTCTCGATCTCGCTCCCGCAGCTGGCGGTGGTGCAGCGATTGCAACAGCCCAGGCCGACGCTCAGGCCTTCACGCCGTGGCGGGCGCTCGATGGCTTCGGTGATCTGACCGATCCCTTGCCGGACGTGCAGCCGATCCCCGCCGCGATGATCGACAAGGCCGCGACGTCGCCCGCAACCCCTGCCGGCCTCTACCGGCGTGGCGCGCAGGAGCGCGCCCTCAACATCACGCGCAGCGGCGATGCGCTCAAAGCCATCGCCGGACTGCCGGGGGCAATCGCCATTCGCTCCCTGACGCCAATGCCAGCCACCGCCTTGGCACCATTCATATTTGTGATCGCCACGGTGCTGTTCCTTCTCGACTGCCTTGCCGCCCTCTTTCTCGGTGGAGGCATCAATCGCTTGCGTTTGCGCCACGGTGCGGCAGCGGCCATCTTGTTCCTGGCACTTGTCCCACACGGCCCGCCGGCTATTGCTCAGTCAGCGGATGAATTTGCCCTGCAGAATGCCCTGCAAACTCGGCTAGCCTATGTCATCACCGGCGACAGTGCGATCGATGACATCAGTCAGAAGGGCCTGACTGGCCTCAGCCTGATCATTCGTGATCGCACCTCGATTGATCCTGGCGACCCCGCCGGCATCAACATGGAACGCGATGAACTCACTTTCTTCCCGATCATTTACTGGCCGGTGCGATCCGATGTCGCCGTGCCGTCTGATGCCACGCTGGCCCGCATCGACACTTACATGAAGAATGGCGGCACCATCTTCTTCGATCTGCGCGAAGATGGTACGGGTACGGATTCGCTCTCAGGCGGCGCTACCGCAGCCGGTGAAGCACTGCGCCGCATGCTGGCCAAGCTCGACATTCCGCCGCTTGAACCCGTGCCTGAATCGCATGTGCTGACCAAGAGCTTCTATCTTCTCGACCGTTTTCCCGGCCGCTATGCCGAAGGCAAGTTGTGGGTGGAGCGTTCGGACTCGGAGGGTGCTGCCAGCAGCATCAGCGATGGTGTGAGCACGGTCATCATCGGCTCCAATGACTATGCCGCCGCCTGGGCCATGGATGACAACGGCGAAGCGCTCTTTGCCTCAGTTCCCGGCACTGACCGCCAGCGCGAATTCGCGGTTCGCACCGGCATCAACATCATCATGTATGCGCTGACCGGCAACTACAAGGCAGACCAGGTTCACGTTCCGGCGCTCCTCGAAAGGCTTGGCCAATAATGGGCTGGACGCTGAATTTTTCTCCGCTGCTGCCGTGGGCCCTGATCATCGGCCTTGCCATTCTCGGCGCTGTGCTGATGGCGGTGATGATCTATGCTCGCGCGCGTGGCACTCTGTTGCGGATTCTCACACTTGGTTGTCTCATTGCAGCACTGGCCAACCCCTCGATCCGCAACGAGGTGCGCGAGCCACTGACGGATATCGCCGTCGCTGTCATCGACCGCTCACTGAGCCAGGAGAATGGCGAGCGCATCGCCCGCACCGATGCGGCAGAAGCTGCCCTCAAGCAGTCCGTGTCACGGCTTGGTAACACCGAACTGCGCACCGTCGAGGTGCGATCCGGCATCAGTGCTGAAGATGATGGCACCCGGGCCTTCGAAGCGCTGAATCGTGCCTTGGCGGAAATCCCGCCCGAACGATTCGCGGGTGCCGTCATGGTGACCGACGGCCAGATCCATGATGCGCCGGCTGATCTGACGAAAAGCAACATCGGTGGCCCAGTGCATGGGCTGCTGACTGGCACCAAAGCCGAAAGCGACCGCAAGGTGGTGATCGACAAGGCGCCGCGCTTCGGCATCGTCGGCAAAGAGCAGATCATCACGTTCCATGTCGAAGAGGCAAATGGTCCCGGCACGCCGCTGGATGTTGCCGTCATTGTTGGCCGTGGCGACCCGCAGACCATTACTGTGACTCCCGGCCAGACTGTCGAAGTCACCGTGCCTGTCGATCACGGCGGCCAGAACATCGTCGAGATCGCCGTGCCACCTTTGGCGGGCGAAATCTCGACCCAGAACAACCGCGCAGTGACAGTTGTCGAAGGTGTTCGCGACCGGCTTCGCGTGCTGCTGGTGTCGGGTGAACCGCATCCCGGTGAACGCTCGTGGCGCAATTTGCTGAAAGCCGATGCCTCGGTCGATCTGGTGCACTTCACCATCCTGCGCCCGCCTGAAAAGCAGGACGGAACGCCAACCAAGGAACTGGCGCTCATCGCCTTCCCGACCCGCGAACTCTTTATCGACAAGCTCGACGAATTCGATCTGGTGATCTTCGACCGTTACAAGCAGCAGTCGGTGCTGCCAGAGGTCTACATGTCCAACATCGCGCGCTACGTGCAGGCAGGCGGCGCCGTGCTGATTGCGTCTGGTCCTGATCTCGCCAGCGAGAATGGCCTCTATTACACGCCCCTCGACGACGTCATCGCTGCGGCCCCAACAGGCCAAGTTCTGGAAGGCGGTTTCAAGCCGATGCTGACGCCGCCCGGCCGCAAGCATCCCGTCACCCGCGATCTTCCAGGAAGTGCTGGCGAAGTACCAACTTGGGGGCGCTGGTTCCGCCTTGTCGATACCCGTGCACTTCCGGAAGAGACCATCATGTCGGGCCTTGATGACAAACCACTGCTGGTGCTGTCGCGCAAGGGCAAGGGCCGTGTTGCGCAGATACTTTCCGACCAGGGCTGGCTCTGGGCCCGGGGTTTTGAGGGCGGCGGCCCACAGACCGAAATGCTACGCCGCATTGCCCATTGGTTGATGAAGGAACCGGATCTCGAGGAAGAAGCCCTGACCGGCGCACAGAGTGGAAAATCGCTCGTCATCGAGCGACGCACCATGGCCGACAAGGCAGAGCCGGTAACTGCAACGCTTCCCTCCGGCAAGACCGTGACTGTGCCGTTGACAGAAGTATCGCCCGGCCGCTGGCAGGGAACCTTGCCCGTGTCGGAGGCTGGCTTGCATCGCTTGAGCGATGGCACTCTGGATGCCGTGGCCGCGGCAGGAAGCTCTGGCGCCCGCGAATTGGCGAGCCTTGTCAGTACCCCTGCTATTCTGTCACCCATAGCGGCCGCTACAGGTGGATCGGTGCAATGGCTGGAAGACGGCATGCCGCAGCTGATCAAGGTTCAGCCCGGCCGGCAGCTTTCGGGCTCAGGCTGGCTCGGCCTCAAGGCCAACGGCGCCCACCGTGTGCTGGCTGTCACCGAGATTCCGCTATTTGCGACGCTGCTAAGCCTCGGCGCGCTGCTTCTGGCTTTCTGTGCCATGTGGTACCGCGAAGGCCGCTGAGCCCGGCACGCGAGCGAGGCCAGACACGCCCGCCAAACCACCGGGTTGCAGTTCCAAGTAGAGGAAGCGGTCGGGATCGACAGGGCCAGGCAGCGATACGAGCCCTGCGATAAGCTTCTTGAACCCGACCTTGGCGTAATAGGGTTCATCGCCAACCAGCAGCACCAGACTATGGCCTTGAGCTTTGGCCCGTGCCAGACCTTCGCGCATCAGCTTGAGGCCGATGCCGAGGCCCTGCCGGTCTGGATGAACAGCAAGTGGCCCCAGCAGCAGCGCCGGCGATTGCCGCGTGCCAATCGCCAGCGGCCAAAAACTGATGGTGCCGGCAATGCCAATTCCAGAATCGCGCACAACGAGGGACAGCCCGGGCACCGGTACATTGCCTTCCCGCAGCCGGTAACTGGTCTTGGTGTGACGGTCGGAGCCAAAGCTCAGATCGAGCAAATGTTCGATGGCGTTATGATCGGAAGGACTGGAATCCTGGCAAACGATGGCGCTGCACATGGCTGTGAACTCGGCATTGGAGGCTTCGAAGGGACATCCGGATGTTCCAGAACACGGCACTAAATTTGCGTGGCGAGTGGATGACCGGACACGGGAGCAAGGCTCGCGCGCTGTGGCGCGTGTTTCAGGCTCGTCGTCGAAGGTTCAGCTTGTCCATAGAGCGCGCATTAGCTTTCTGGCCGGTGTACGTCAAGCGTTTCTACCAATCCCTGGTCAAGGGCGTTCCCTTCACCACCTCGTCGATCCGCCGCCGGGTACCGCCCGTGGTGTCCTCCGGCAACGCATCGAGCGCGAAGAACTTCGCCTCGGCGATTTCAAGATTAGGTTTGAACGCGCCAACCGTGAACCGCCGCAGCACGAAACAGGCGACGTGATCGCCGAGGAAGTTCTTGTCGTTCAGAAACATTCCATGCAGCAGCGGCTCTTCGTCCGCCGTGATGGCGGTTTCCTCACGAACCTCACGGACAGCCGCTTGGTAGACTGTCTCGCGCCGTTCGACGCCTCCTCCCGGCACCAGCCAGCCCGGTGCATAGGTGTGGCGCACCAGCAGTATTTCGGCGTTATCCCGCAGCACCAGTGTGCGTGTACCGATGGTCAGGCCACGGAATTGCCGGTACAGCGGTTGCACCACCAGCGCCTGCGCCGACTTGAAGAACAGACTTTTGATCATGGGTTTTGTTACTCCCCGAAGGCTGATCCGCCAAGCTTGAGTTCCCGCCGAGCCGCGCCTATGCCACTCTCCATGAGCAATGCCATTACCATCAGGCCGGTGCGCGACAGGTCGGGTATCCGCGCCTTCCTGGATGTTCCATTTCCCATTTATCGCAATGATCCGTGCTGGGTTGCGCCGCTGTATCTCGAACGCTTCGAACATCTCGACCGCAAGAAGAATCCCTATTTCCAGCACGCTGAAGCCGAACTCTTCATCGCCGAAAAAGCTGGTCGGCCAGTAGGACGGATATCAGCCCAGCTCTGCGAACTTCGCAGCGCCCGCTACAAGGATGGCGTTGGCCAATTCGGACTGCTCGAAGCCGAGGACGATCCGGCGATCTTTGCCGCACTTTTCGATGCGGCCTCAGCCTGGTTGAAACAACGCGGCGCCAGCCGCATCCAAGGCCCTTTCAGTTTTTCGATCAATGACGAACTGGGGCTGCTGATCGATGGTTTCGACACGCCGCCGAATATGCTGATGGCCCACGGTACGCGTTACTATCCGCAACGCGTGGAGGAACAGGGCTTCGCCAAGGCCAAGGACATGATTGCCTATAACTACACCGATGACGGCAACGTGCCGCGCGCCATCAAGGGAGCTTATGACAAGGCGATGGCGAATGAGGACATCATCATTCGCCCACTTGATAAAAAGAAACTTATGAGCGAGCTCGAAGTTATAGTCTCGATTTCCAACGATGCCTGGTCCGACAATTGGGGTTTTGTGCCGTGGACCAAGGCCGAGATGGTGGCGTTGGGCAATAATCTGAAATTGCTGGTCACCGGCGACTTTATCGCCATTGCGGAATACCGTGGCGAACCCGTCGCCATGGCGGTGACGCTCCCCAACATCAATGAATGGATCGCCGGGTTGAACGGCAGGCTCCTGCCCTTCGGCTGGGCCAAGCTGGCCTGGAAGCTCTTCGCCACGCCGCCAGCCTCCATCCGCATGCCGTTGATGGGCCTTCGCAAACGCTACCATGGATCGGCCCTGGGTGCTGCCTGTGCCATGGCCGCCATCGCCCATGTGCGCAAGTATCATGCTTCGCGCGGGACACTGAAGGGCGAACTCTCCTGGATCCTCGAGGACAACACTCCGGTGCGCCGCATGATCGAGTCGTTCGGCGCCAAGCCCTACAAGACCTATCGCATCTACGAAAAACCAATCGATTGATTCCTCCCAAGCGCCTGTTGAAGCATTAACGCCTCCGCTTCTAAATGCCAGCCACGAGCCACAACACTTCACTCTCACCAGCAAAGCCATCCAAGTGTTCAGCCTTGCCCATCTTTCCGATGTCCACCTGGGGCCTATGCCAGCGGGTTCGGCACACCGCCATTTCGCCCTCAAGCGTGCGGTCGGCGTGGCGAACTGGCGCCTTAGCCGCCACCGCACTCATAGCCCTGCCATTGCCGACGCGATTGCCGAGGATATCCGCGCCCAGGCCCCCGATCACGTGGCATTGACGGGCGACATCGTGAACGTCTCGGCACATGCCGAGTTTCCCGCCGCCGCCCGCTGGCTCCATGGCTTTGGCGAGGCCTCTTGGATCAGCTTCGTTCCCGGCAACCACGACACTTACGTGCGTTGCGACTGGAAGCACGGACTGTCACATCTTGCAGCATATATGCAGGGCGACATGCGCGTGCGGCTGACACAATCAACCCCGCAGATATCGACACCATTTCCCTATGTGCGGCTGCGCCGCAACGTGGCGCTGATCGGCGTTTCGACTGCGGTGCCGCAACCCTTGCACCGGGCCGCTGGGATTGTTGGACCGACTCAACTCGAGTCGCTGGCCGCCCTCCTCGGCGACCTGCGTGAACGCGGCTATGCGCGGATCGTGATGCTGCACCATCCGCCGCTTCCCGGTCTTGCCACCAAGCCCCGCGGCCTCGATGATGCGCCAGCCCTTCGCGATATTCTGGTGGAACATGGTGCTGAACTGGTCCTCCATGGCCACAATCACGAGCACATGCTGAACAGCATCGGCTCGCGGTTTGGCACCGTGCATGTGCTGGGCGTACCCTCGGCGTCGTTGATTCACAGCAAGCATCATCCGCTGGCGGCCTGGAACCTCTATCGTATTGAGCGCCAGGGCGGAAAATGGCTGACCCAGGTCACCACCCGTGGTCTTGATCCCGCCACCCACAGCATTGTCACGCTGGCTGATTTCGGGCTTTCAACGTGAAGTCGCGATGCGGTAAAAGGGCTGATGACAATGTCCGACCGGCGCTGGGGCACCCCACTCGCCCGCGCCCCGCAAATGCCGGATTCAATAAGCATGAAGCGCCGTGTTCACAATCCTTGACCGCCATGTCCTGAAACAGGTGTCACTGCCTTTGGCGGGTGCCCTGGTGATCGGTCTGCTGATGCTGCTGGCCGACCGCATGGTGAGCCTGCTCGACACCACGCTGGGCAAGAAGAACTCCTTCGCCGTGGTGTTCGAGATGCTGGCCTACCTGGTGCCGCATTATCTTGGCACCGCCATTCCAGCCGCGCTGTTTCTGGGCCTGCTACTGGGGTTCGGAAAGATGTCAGCCAATTCCGAGACTGATGCTTTCATGGCCTCGGGCATTGGCCTCAACCGCCTGGCCCGCCCAGTCATCTTGCTGGGGCTCGCCATGTGCCTGCTGTCACTGGCGATCCAGGGCTGGCTGCAGCCCTATGCCCGCTACGCTTTCCGGTCCGTGATTTTCGAAGTTCAGAATGTCGATGTGTTCTACTTGGCCGAGGAAGGCGTGTTCATGCAGGCGGGCGATCGTACCTTCATCATCGACAAGCTGGACCGCGGTACCAACGCCTTCGAACGCGCCTTTATTTTCCAGGACAAGGGCAAGGAGGGTTCGGACACCGTCACCTCGGCGCGCGGCGCGCTGATCGAGAATGCGCAAGACAAGCGCCCGACGCTGCATCTTGAGGACGGGCACCGCCTGACCCTGAAGCAGCAGCCTGCCGCGAGAGCAACTGCGAACGTTGTCAGCGAAGTGACCGAATTCGCCCTCGCCGATACGCCGCTCGGCCGCATCAGCAAGGAACTTTTCCGCCCGCGCGGCGAAGACGAGCGCGAATTGACGATCCCCGAATTGTTCCGCAATCTCGCGACACCGCCCAAGGATTCAACCATCGATGAAATGAAAGCCGAGCTGAGCGAGCGGTTGGTGAGTGCCGTCAGCATTCTGATCCTGCCCTTCCTCGCCATTCCCTTTGCCGTCGGCTCACGCCGCAGTCAGCGCGGCTTTCGCACCGTCGTCGCACTTGCCTTGATCGTTATTTATCACGAGGTCATTCAACAGGGCGCCAACATTGCCGGCAAGGGTGCTGCCTCGCATTGGCTTACCCTGTGGCTTCCCTTCGGCCTCTTGGCCCTGTTTGCCGGATGGCGCTATTTCGCCGCGTGCTTTACCGTCTCGGGCGACGCACTGGGCAATGCCATTGACCGGCTCGGTGAACTTACCTCAGGCTTGCGCGCCACGCTGCTGCGCCGCTTCGGGTTGGGGCAGCCGTCGTGAAGGTCGTTTCGTGGATGTTGATCCGCATGATCGGCTTGCGCTTTCTCGGCATCCTGCTGGGGATTTCGATCTTCGCCCTGTCACTCGACATCTTGAACAACGTCAAGGACATCCAGGCCCTGCGTCCTGGAAGTTCGTGGATCATGGCCGAATACATGCTGGTGCGAGCCCCCTCGGTCTTCGCCAATTACCTTGGCCTCAGCATTCTGCTCGCGACGTTGCTGTCGCTCACCGAACTCAGTTACCGCAACGAACTGGTGGCCTTGTGGGGCAGTGGCGTTTCGCCAGCAAGGCTCTGGGTGATGCTGCTGCCGCTGGCCTTTCTGGCAGGCGGTCTGCAATTCATTCTCAACGACACGGCCATTCCGGCATCGGCACCACAACTGCGGGAGTGGGGCGTTGGCGACTATGGCCGCGACAAGCTCAAGGTGGGCGAGAAGGATCCGATCTGGATGCGTTCGGGTTCTGACATTCTCCGGGCTGGCGGGGCCAACGCTGATTCAACCCGCCTCTCGGACGTCATCATCTTCCGCCGCGATGTGAGGGGATTGTTGCGTGAGCAGATTTATGCCGAGGAAGCGGTCCTCGCCGGCGATCGCTGGACGCTCACCGATGTTCAGGTCTATTACCGCGACAACCTCAATCCCAGCAGGCTCGACACGCTGGTTTATTCCGGTGCCATGAAACCTGCCCAGGCCGGTGCCCGCTCGGGCGCCCCGGAAGAAATGTCGTTCCTCGACCTCGGCTATTTTATCGACAACGCAGGTTTCGGCATCCGCCCTGTCTGGGTCTATGAGACCTGGCGCCACAAGCGTGTCGCCATCTTCTTCAGCAGCCTGGTGATGATCGGCCTTTGCATCCCGCTGGCGGTCCGCTTCCGCCGTGGTGGCGGTTTAGGCGCGCTCTTTGCTATCGGCGTCGGCTTGGGATTTTTGTTCTTCATCATCGATGGCGTTTCACTGACCATGGGCGAGCTGGGGTTCGTCGCACCCTGGCTTGCTGCCTGGCTGCCCCCCCTGCTGTTTGGCGCATTGGCAGCTTTGATGGTCCTGCGGGCCGAGAATGTCTGACTGCCGCTGACGGAAATTTAAGCGCTTTCCGGTAACCTTCTGATCGGAGATCGCTCCTATGTTCAATGCGGCCCACTTCTCCCAGTGTCACAAAGGATGTTTGAACCAATGGTCTTGGCGCGCCTCTCAACTGACTCTGCTGGGGATGTGCCAACCGTGGTCGTCCCGCACCGGACATTTCCCGGCAAGGAAAGCATGATGGTCAACCATCCCGTGATCCGTGCCGGTCTTATCGTCAATCCACGTTCCGGCAAACAAAGCGGCAAGGGTCTGGCATTGGCCGCGCAACTTCGCAACGACCCCACAATGACGGTCCGTGTTCTCGACCGGTTCGAGCAGATCGGGCAATTCGTCGACGACATGGCGCGTGATAATGTTTCCGACCTGTTCATCAGTTCGGGTGACGGCACCATCCAGGAAATTCTGACCCATATTGCCGAGCGCAAACCCTTCCGCCAAACGCCGCGCCTGGCGCTCTTGCCGCACGGCACAACCAACCTGACGGCCGCCGATCTCGGACTCCGTCTTCGTTCAATCGATGCACAAGCACAGTTCATGCGAAACTTGAGCCCCGGCGAGCTTCGCGCCCGGCCCACCATCCGCTGCGCCAATCCGGGCGACGGTAAGGTACGCCATGGCATGTTTGTCGGCACGGGCGCAGTTGCAGCAGGGACGCAATTTTGCCAGCAGGCCTTCAACGCAAAGGGTGTGAAGGGCAATTGGGCAACCTTCGCAACGCTCGCCAGTGCCGTCTCGAAGTCTGTCTTCTCAAAACCGGATCCGCTGGACAATACCCGCCTTGATCGTCCGTTCGACATCATCGTCGAGGCCAATGGCCACCGCTATGCGCAAGGCCAGCAGCTCTTGCAGATGTCGACGACGCTGGACAAGCTGGTCCTCAACACGAGACCTTTCTGGGGCGGCAAGACCGGGCCGATCCGTACATCGATTTTTCCCTATCCGGTGCCCTCAGTAGTCCGTTGGCTGTTGCCGGTGATGTATGGCGGCGAAAATCGCAAGGCTCCGCCCAACAGCGCGAGCTTCTGCTCGGAAACCCTGACGGTGGCATCGAAGTCCTACTTCGTCATCGACGGCGAATTTTTTGCTCCGCCTACAGAGGAACCACTTCGCCTCGAGTGCGGCCCGGTTTTCACCTATCTTTGCCGTTGAACGGCATCAGGCGTTCACGACCTTCTTGCTTTGACTATGGGCCACGACTGTTTCGAACAAGTGGATGATGCAGTCGATGTCGGCGTCTGTATGCGCCGCCGAAACCGAGCAGCGCAACAGGCAGAGCTTGTTCGGCGTGCCAGGCGGAAGTGCAATGTTCACATAGACACCGGCCTGCAGCAAAGCATTCCACATTATGATGGTTGATGGCTCGTCGGAACATTTTACCGCGATGACCGGGCTTACCTCGTCGCAACCGAGATCAAGACCAAGCGCCTTGAAGCCATGAAACAGCCGTGCCGAATTCTCGCGTAACCTCGTGCGGCGTTGCGGTTCCGCTGCTAGCTTGCGGATTGCCGCGAGTGACGTCGCAATCGATGCGGGCGATGACGACGCGGTGAACATGTAAGGCCGCATCGCGTAGCGGAGATAGTCAAACAGCGGATGATTGCCGGCACCAAAACCACCGATGGCACCGACACTCTTGGAAAATGTGCCAACCACGAAATCGATATCCGCCTCGAGTCCCGCTTCGTCGGCAAGGCCGCGACCGTTGGGACCGAGCACACCGAAGGAATGAGCCTCATCGCACAGAAGCTGGAATCCGTGCTTCTTCTTCACCGCGACGAAATCGGCCAGCGGCGCGCGGTCGCCCAGCATCGAGTAAATGCCTTCGAGAACCACAAGCTTGCCGCCACCATCATCGCCACTGCGGGCAAGGCGCTTGTCGAGATCGGTTGCATCATTGTGACGGAAGCGCACCAGCTTGGCACCGGACAGTGTGCAGCCGTCGTAAATCGAACTGTGTGAATCGGCATCGAGATAGATTGTGTCGCGGGGCCCCGCCAACCCCGACATCATGCCCAGATTGGCCTGATAGCCGGTGGTGAAGACGATGCAATGCTTGCGGTCGAGGAACTTTGCAAACTCGCGCTCAAGCTCGACGTGCAGCGAAAACGATCCGTTGGCAATGCGCGAGCCTGTTGTGCCGGTGCCAAACTCTTCCAGCGCGCGTTTGCCAGCCGCGATGCAATCGTGGTCGAAGGTGATGCCCATGTAATTGTTGGTGCCGGCAAGAATGGTTTCGCGGCCGCCGATCATTGCCCGCGTCGGCGACAGTATTTCCTCGTTGGTAACGCCTATGGCATTGACGCCCATCGACATCATGCGTTGGTGCCGTTCGGCGATGCCTTCAAGCTTCGATAGCAGGTCCATGGGCGGGGCTAATCCTTTTGCGTCCGCAACTCGACCACTGTGGCGAGATCGCCGATGGTGCGCGTCTCAGACAACAGGTTGAGCGGTATCTCGACATCGAAATGATCTTCAACCTCCATCACGAAATCCATGACCGTGACGGAATCAATATTGAGATCGGTTGAAATATCCGTAGCCGCAGACAATACTGTGCCATTGCTGTTGAAGGGTTGAAGCAGTTTGCAGATCTGGTCGACGGTCTCAGTCATCTTCAGCTCTCGGGTTGTCATGCTGCGGTGGTTGTCTTATCGGCACTGGCGGTTGCAGGCAACCAGCCCGCCGCACGGTACCAGGATACGGTTTCGGCAAACCCGGCCACGAATGTGACGGGACCGGAAAGCTTCAGTGAGCCCTCTCGGCAAACCCAGTCCGGATAGTAGAGCTCTCGCACTTTGCCGCGATTGACCATGCCGGGCTTGCCCGTCAACCGTGACAATGTCTCGGCAGCGAAGGCAACCGTTGTGGGAATTACAGAGGGCAGGAACAGCGTTTTAATTGGCCCACCGCGAAACGCTTCCGCAACCGCAATCAGATCGGCCCAGTCATAGCCGCCATCCTTGCCGTCGCTCACCTCGTGCAGGCCGCGCATGTCACTTGCCACGCTTGCAGCGATGAGCCGCGCCAGATCGCCCACATGCACAAGTGAGAAGCGCGACTGTCTGGTTCCGGGGATGACAGCAACAGCCTTCGTCAACGCCTTAATCAGCGGCAGCGTGCCCCGGTCGCCAGGCCCATAGACGGCAGGTGGCCGGATGATGATCGCGTTGAGCTTGCCCGCCAAGGCTGCAATCGCATCTTCGCCTGCCCGCTTGCTGGCGGCGTAAGGCGACAATTGCGGTTGCCTTGCCGCAAGCGATGAGACGTGAACGAAACGCTTGACGCCGAGACGGATGGCAACCTCCGCCACGGCTACCGTGCCATGCGCATTGACGCGAAAATAATCATGGTCCCTGACCGCCGCCAGGACTCCCGCCAGATGCACGGCGCAATCAGCACCATCGAACAATTGCGACAGCGCATCGTCATTGCTGAGATCGCCAGCAACCGTCACAACATCTGCCGGGAGGCCAGCTCGCGCCGGATCGCGCACCAGAGCCTTCAGCCTGTGCCCCTGAGCCAGAAGCTCGGCGGCTACATGCCGCCCGGCAAAGCCGGTGGCTCCGGTGATGGCAATCGTCCGGTTCATTTCTATCGCCACTTGAAGTGTTTGGCGCGGTGTTACTGCGCCGCCTGCAGGAAGTGCAAAGGCACAAGCTCGGCGATCTCGCCGCTCAGGAACTTCTCCTTGGCACCAGACCGCGAGAGCTTGCCCGAAGACGTAAAGGGCAGGCTCTTGGGCGGCACCATCACCACCTTGCATTCGACACCGGCACTGCGATGTACTGCGGCAGATACTTCATGGCGCAAGGCTTCGATGGCCGCCTCATCATGATGGCGGCACTGCACCAGCACCACCACATCATCGTCGTCGTCCTCGCCTTCAACCGCGAAGGCCGCCACGTCTCCGGTGCGCAGCGGTTCGATCCGCTCGGCCACCCATTCGATGTCCTGCGGCCAGATATTGCGGCCATTGTGCAGCATCAGATCCTTGGCCCGGCCGGTGATGACGATCTCACCATCGAGCCAATAACCCATGTCGCCAGTATCGAGGAAACCGTCGGCACCGACAGCGGCTTCGGTCGCTTCCGGGTTGTTGTAATATCCGGCCATCAGGCTTGGTGTCTTG
>JANLTS010000343.1:0-8845 GCA_031363045.1 Hyphomicrobiales bacterium | reverse complement strand
CTTGGCGCGTCCGGTGATGACGATCTCGCCATCGAGCCAATAGCCCATATCGCCGGTATCGAGGAAACCGTCAGAGCCAACGGCGGCCTCGGTCGCCTCGGCATTGTTGTAATATCCAGCCATCAGGCTCGGCGTCTTGACGAAGATGCGGCCGACGTGACGATCCACCAGCACGCCTCCGGCGTCATTGCGGATCTCGACCAAGCTGTCCGACATCGGGCGGCCGCAGACAACGAAACTGCGGGTGCCCTCACCTGTCGACGGCACGGCACGACCCTCGGTTTTCAACGCCATCCGGTCAACATGATCGACCCGCACCGCGGCGTCTGGATCGACGAAGGAAATCGCCAGCGTCGTCTCCGCCATACCGTAACTAGGCAAGAACGCGCGAGGCGAAAAGCCGGCAACCGACAGAATTGCCGCAAAATGATCGAGCACGTCGGAGCGCACCATGTCGCCGCCAATGCCTGCCACCCGCAGCGCCGAAAGGTCGAGCGTGACCGCGTCGCCATTGATGCGCCGGGCAGCGAGATCGAAGCCAAAGCTCGGTGAATAGGTGATCGTCGACTGGTTGTCGGACATCAGTTTCAGCCACAGTGCCGGGCGCCGGGCAAAGGACGTCGTGGCAAGGAAATCCACTGTCACCTGGCCCATCATCGGCGACAGACAGAAACCGACAAGGCCCATGTCGTGATAGAGCGGCAGCCACGAGAAAGCCCGGTCCTTCGGCGTCAATTTCAAGCCTTCGCGCAGGATGCCCCTGGCGTTTGCGGTAATTGCCTTCTGGGTGATGAGCACGCCCTTGGGGCTCGACGTCGAGCCGGACGAATATTGGATGTAGGCATTTTCGTCCGGGCCAAAGGGTTCAAGCTTCGAATGGACTTGCGGCCGTTCCTGCAACTGGGTGTTGGTCAAAACCCGCGAGACACCAGCCTTTGCTGCGCCCTCGGAGATGTGGCCCAGCAGTTCCTCAGAGGTGATTACTGTTTGCGCGCCGGCGGCCGACAGCATGCCAGCCACGCGGTCGATATAGGATTCCTTGCCGCCGATATACATGGTGTAGGGCATTGGGCACGGGATCAATCCGGCATACTGGCAGCCAAAGAACACAACCATGAAGTCGGGCCCGGTCTCGGCAACAACGGCAACACGGTCGCCGCGCTTGAGGCCAAGCGACAAAAGCTTGCGCGCGGTGGCCATCGCCTGGCGGCGCAATTCGGCATAGGTCAGAACATGTTGCAGGGCGCCGCGCGGTGAATAGAAGTTGAAACCCGTAACGCCACGGGCCGCATAGTCAAGGCCTTCGGCCAGAGACCCGAATCCGGCAAGTAGCTGCGGCAGATCCCGGTTCGTCCGCGGCGTCCGGACCAGATTGTCCGCCGTGCCTGCTGGTTGTTTCAACGCGCTAAACTGCATTCATGACACTCGATCTCGGCGGCTTTTTAATTCGGAATCCGAATTAATGATTGGACGGGACTCTGCCAGGTCCCCCGCTATTAGGTAACAGCGCCAACCACGCAATTAAAATCAAATGCTGTTTCAGAATGTAACCGCCAAAGCGATCTTAAAATTTCAATATTTTCAAATAGATAGAAATCCCCAAGAGAACCAGCGCACCAAACGCAAAGCCCGAGGTCCAGGCCAGGAGGAGTGAAGCCGTCGAGTAACCCGCCGCCGGTTGCGGAAGTGGGGCCGTTAAGGCGTAGCGTTCGCGCGCCACCATCCGATGGGCCATGTGACGGCGGATGAACTCCGTCATGGTGGCGCGGTCATCGCTTTCGAACAGGATTTCCCGGTCGTCCTGACGATCCCGCATCAACCGATAGGTCCGGTAATCGGGTTCCATGACAACCGATGAAATCATGTCGATCCACAGCTTCGGCGTGTCGCCCGGTACCAGCGCCAGATCAAACAGGTCGGCGGCCACCTGCGAGGATGCGATGGCGGGCGCCAGATCGTCTTTCAGGAGTTGCAATCGGATTGACTTTGAATCGCGCAGGTTCAGTGCTGCCTCAAAATGGACAGATTCCAAAAGCCGCGCTTCCCGCAGGGCTTCCTTCAACCCACCGTCATCGCCGGCTCTGTTCTGGACTTTCGCCAAACTGATCGTCCTCCGACACCCACGCCCTGTGCCAACACGGCACAAAAGAGGGGTTGTGATGATTATGGCCCACGGCGGTGCACAGGCCGTGCCAGCAACAGATCAAACCGGCTGGCGGGCCTCGAAAGGGCGCTTTACGAGGCCGGGAACATCGCGGTCCGCCAGCCCTTCGACGCCGATGGGCATCTCAGGCGTCCGCAACGTGGCGCTGCGGCTGGCGAAAATCCTGTCCCATACCGACAGAAACGTCGAATAGTTGGAATCGGTGTCGCGGCGGATGGCGTGATGATGCACCCAGTGAATGGACGGCGTCACCATGACAAGCGATAGCGGGCGCTCCAGCCACGCGGGAACTTTGACATTCGAATGATGGAAGATGGTGGCCAGCGCCAAAAGCGTCTCGAAGGCAACAACACTCGTCCACGGCACGCCAAGCAGAAAAATCACCGGTCCCCGCACCATGGCAGACAGGAATACTTCGCCGAAATGAAACCGCAGCGCTGAACTGGCATCGAGGAAATTGTCGAGGTGGTGGACTTCGTGGAAACGCCAGAGCACAGGGATCACATGGTTCGCCCGATGCCAGAAATAGATCCAGCAATCCAGAACCACGATGTCGATGAGCAGGCCTGGAACGCCACTCCACCACTCCGGCCGCCAGGAGAGTCCGTGGCTGGCAGCGAACACCGAAACCGGGACCACGATGGCCCATGAAAGCCCGGCATTCAACACAGCCAGGGACAGGTTCTTGGCCACCCGTGCAACGCCACCAATGACGCATGCGACCGGGAACACCCTCTCGAGCAGCAAGAAGCCTGCGAGTGCCGCCAACACCACGAAGCCCTTGTATGGAAGTATCGAAGCCAGCATTTCCATCAGCTGTCTTCTAGTCTTGGGCGTTCCACACCCGAAGTGACATTGCCGTGACCGCCCGGAACGCCGAGGCGCGCCAGCACATAGGCCGTAACCATCGGCATCAACAGCGCCAATCCCAGGTAACGGGCCATCTGGTGAGCGCCAACATAGGCGGGGTCCATGTTGAGCGCGAAGGCCATGATGGTCATGGCATCGAGCCCGCCGGGGGAAAAGGCGAGCAGTGTCAGCGCGAAGGGCAATCCCGCCACGGCGCTGGTGATTCCAGCGCCCGCCATGGCGATGGCCAGCGCAATCAAAAAACCAGTGAACCCTTCGCGCAAGGCTTCGCGAAATTCCGTTAACGTGAAGCCGGCAAACCGCGACGCGATCATCACCCCCAGCACGATATTGGCTGGAATGAGGACACTGTTGGGCGCTGCTCCCGAAATGACGCCTGAAAGCTCAAGCGCAGCGCTCGCCAACATCGGCCCCAACATCAAGCCGGCTGGCACTCTCAGCCATTCAAGCCCATAACCCGCCACCACCGAAACAGCGATGACGATGGTAATATCGTTGATACTGCCGATCACCGCTTGACCGCCATGAAATGCCTCTGGCGGCGACAGCCAGACAATCACTGCCGGCAACACCGCCACCAGGAAAAACAACCGGATGCATTGCGCGATGGTCACCCGCCGCATGTCGGCCTTCGTGGTGCTCGCCATCAACAGCACCAGCGACAAGGCGCCGGGCAAGCTGGCAAACAATGCCGTCGCTCCATCCCACTTGCTACGCTTCACATAATACCATGTGCAGGCCCAGGTGACGGCAACCACCGTGAGGCCGAGAAAGGCGATCGACAGCGGCCACTGCGCTGCCCGGTCAACCGTCGCCCACGTCACCGATGTTCCGGTTTGGATGCCAAGGAAGATGAAAGCCACCGCCCGCAACCAATCCGGCATGCCCAGGGTGACGCCGGAAAAAATCGCCACCACGCCCGCAATCATGCTGCCCGCCAGCCACGGCGCGGGGATGCCAGCGAACCAGCACAACAGTCCTCCAGCGGTACCGATGGCAAGTCCCGCCAGCGTGTCGCGCATCACTTCATCCGTGCACGGATGACAGCAGCGGCGAACTCGGCAAACCCGTAGCCGCCCACGGCCTCCGTCACATAGCGCGGAAGATGCGCCATCAGCTTGGCATAGGGCCGAATGTTGGCAACGCCGATGCTCGTGGGGAAACCCTCGAACATCGGTGAGTCATTGGGCGAGTCGCCGCAATAGGCGATTCTCGCAGCATCGGTTTCGATTCTGATATCAAGGGCTTCCGCAAGAAACCTGGTGCTCATGGTGAGCTTGTCGTGGGAGCCGAACCAGGCATTGACGTGAATGGAGCTAACTTTTGCCGCCGCACCTTCGACATGGAAGGCTGAGGCGATCTTCTGCGCTGTTTCCAACGGCAACGGCGGCACGTCCTCGCAGAAATCAATCGCCACATCGATCTCGCGATAGGCCTGGTCGGAAGCAATGGCCGTGCCGGGAAATTGATTGAGCACATGCCGCGCGATGGTCCACAGCCTTGCGCTGTTGGCGCGGCGCACATCTTCGGTCTGGGCATAGACACGGATCATTTTTTTCGCTGCTTCGTCATAGCGAAAATAGAACGCGCCATTCTCACCCACCACGCCATCGACAGGCCATTGCCTGGCAATGAGATCGCACCAGCCAGCGGGCCTGCCAGTAACCGGCACGACCTTGATGCCCGCCTGCTTCAAGGCCCAAAGTGCGGCGTAAGCTTCCGCCGGAAGCTGGCCATGCAACGTCATCGTATCGTCGATATCGGTGAGCACGGCAGCAATCCCGGCGAGCGTATCGCGCGGGGCTTCGTTCAGGGACAGCATGGTCATGTGAGCGCGGGCCTGTCGGGATGAAAATTGGCGATCAGCGGGTCACGGACCCCGTCAAGAATTTCTTCTGCCGTAAACCGGCCAAGGGCCGCAGCCAGCGTCACGCCCGAATGGGTCACCACCGTGTAGAGACCGGCGCGGCCTCGTGGGCGGCCAATGACCGAAAATCCGTCGGCGGGAGTCGGGCGATAGCCGACGGTATGAAAGTCGAGTTCGAGAACTTCGGCCCCCTTCACCATCGCCTGCACTCTGGAGTGCAGGTCAGCCGCAAGCCCATCGGCATTGCCTTCGGGGTCGGCCCCGGCGAAATCGGTTCCCGCGACAATCCTTCCCTCGGCAGTCTGGCGAAGATGCAGGCCGGGCGTCATCACCAACCCATTGAGCATTTTCGGCGCTGGCTTCGAATGCGAAAGAAGGCCAGCTGGCGCGTCAATCTTCAAGATGACGCCGACGGTGTCGAGCAGCCTGGTTGAACCAGCGCCGGCCGCAACGACGATCTCGTCGGCATGAATGACACCATCATCGGTCATTACGCCCGAAACCCGGCCTTCGTCTTCCACCAGCCACTTGATTGACGTCTTGGACAACAACTCGGCGCCCAAGCCTTGTGCTGCGGCGAGCAGCGCCAGCGTGGCGCTGACTGGCTCCAGCATGCCCTCGTCCACCACGTGGTAGGCGTGATCGGGAACAATTTTCAAATTGGGTTCAAGCGCCAGAATCTCGCGCCTGCCGACGGACCGGATCGGATGTCCCCAGGCCGCACGTTCCTTCGCATAGGCGTCAAGCTCCACCGCTGGCAGATCCCAGATGAGCCCGCCGCACCATATGAGGCCAAGCCCCTCAACTTCGGCGGCAATCCGCTGCCACTCATCAATCGAACGCAATCGCAGACGGAAATACGGCTCCGGATTTCCCCAGCTGGCATTGATCCATGCCCATGAGTTGCGGGTAGCAACGCCACCCGCCTCGCCTTCGTCGATGACCGTCACCTGTGCACCGGCTTTCGTCAGGTGCCAAGCGATGGCGGCGCCAATGATTCCGGCTCCGATGACGATGACGCGCTTGGGCATGCTTCAGTAGGTCCTTATAGCCTTGACCGGGTTCAGAACTTCACGTTCGACCCGCCCTTGGTATCCAACATCGCGCGGGCTTCGTCGGCGGTCGCAATGTCGATCGACAGTTCTTCGAGGATGTGCCGGATTTTCGCCACGAGTGCGGCATTGGACGGCGCCAGCTGGCCCTTGCCGAGGAACAGATTGTCCTCGAGGCCGACACGCACATTGGCGCCCATCGTCGCCGCCATGGTGGTGAACGGCAATTGGAAACGTCCGGCCGCCAGAACCGACCAGTGATATTGATCGCCGAACAGCCGCTCAGCCGTCTCGCGCATCATCAGCACATTTTGCGGGTCGGGCCCGATGCCACCGAGAATGCCGAATATCGTCTGCACGAACAACGGCGGTTTCACCAGCTTGCGGTCGAGGAAATGCGCCAGCGTATAGAGATGCCCGATGTCATAGCATTCGAACTCGAACTTGACGCCGTGGCCGACGCCCAACCGTTCGAGGATCTTCTCAATGTCGCCGAAGGTGTTGCGGAAGATGAAGTCCTTGGAGCCTTCGAGATGGGCGCGCTCCCACTCATGCTTGAAGTCGCTATAGCGGTTGAGCATCGGGAACAGGCCGAAATTCATCGAGCCCATGTTGAGCGATGTCATCTCGGGCGAGAAGGCTTCGGCAGCGGCGATCCGCTCGTCGATCGACATGCCCTGGCCACCGCCGGTGGTGATGTTGACGATGGCACTGCAGGCTTGCTTGATGCGCGGCAGGAAGGCGTTGTAAGTCTCAGGCGCTCCCGAAGGCTTGCCGTTCTCAGGGTTGCGGGCATGCAGGTGCAGGATCGAAGCACCCGCCTCCGCTGCCTCGATGGCGTGCGTGGCGATCTCATCAGGCGTCACCGGAAGATACGGCGACATCGACGGCGTATGGATCGACCCGGTAATGGCACAGGTGATGATGGTCTTGGATTTCTTGCGCAAACTCGCCTCCCGCGGAATTCTGGTGGAGTCTAGCTACCCCGCCAAGCGGCGTCACGCGGAAGTTTCGGCATGCCGCCATGCAAGTTTGCGGCAAGCCGCGAACCCTATTCTGCAAGGGCAACAAACAGCGCCCCAGAATTCATGCCATCTACTCTTCGTCTCGCACTCGCAATTCTATCCGGCATGGCCGGTCTCGTGGCTATTTTCCTGGTTCTGCGCCCCGCCACCCTGCCCAGCCAGCAAGCCTGGCTTCTGGGCAGCATCACCCTTCTTCTCGCCTCGATACTGATTGGCGCCGTCGCCGATGTAATCACCGCACGCAATACTGCGGTGGAAATCGCCACGCCCGCTACCGCCAACAGCGTTGACCGCGAGGTTCATGGTGAGGTCGCCAAGATCGTCGGGCTGTTGCAGAACCAAGTCGATGCCAACGTGACGTTCTCCGCCGTGTTGAACAAGGCCCAAGACCAATTGCCTGGTGCCATGAAACCCGACCAGGTGAAACTCGTCGTTTCCTATCTGATGATCGAGAACGAAAACATGCGGGGCCGCACAACCGAACTGCAAGGCAATCTGGAAAGATCGCAACGCCAGATCGAGCGGCTGAAATCCAATCTCGCGGCGGCCGAAGCCCAGGGCCTGAGCGATCCACTCACCAGCCTGAAGAACCGCCGCAGTTTCGACATCACGTTGGCCGCCGAGATCGCCTCGTCACGCACGTCATCAAAACCAGTCTGCCTGATCATGGCAGATATCGACCATTTCAAGTCGATCAACGATCGCTATGGCCACCCCGCCGGTGATGACGTGCTGAAATGGTTCTCGAAGATACTTCAGGGCAACATGAAGGGCCGCGACACGGTGGCACGTTATGGCGGCGAGGAATTCGCCATCATCCTGCCACAGACGGCCTTGGAACACGCGGTGATACTCGCGGGCCAGATCAGGCAGCAGCTGGAAAGCACGCTGTGGAAGAAACCCGGCGCCCCCAACACCATGTTGCGCGTGACGGCATCCTTTGGTGTTGCCCAACTGGCAGAAGGCGAGGGCACCAGCGGCATCATCCAGCGAGCCGACGCCAAGCTCTATGAATCGAAATCCGCCGGCCGCAACCGCGTGGCGGCCTGAGGGCGCTACAGCAAACGCCCTAAAACAGCTGGTCCCGCATTGTATCCCAGCGCAAGGTTCCAGAGTGTTAGTGGGCATGGAGCCAGTTCCACAACCCCATTGCAACGCTGTAATATGACCGTCATAATAAGTTGAAATGAAACAAGAAGCCGGTGAAGCCGGACGGCAATAATTGGGTTACGCTTGGGCATTCCGCCCGACTTGAACTTGGAGGATCGTCACATATGAAGAAGACCAACCTGACATCGACGCAAGACACCGTGGCCGCCGCCGCGTTGTCGCGCCGCACACTTTTGAAGTCGGCTGCCGCCATCGGCGCCGTTGGCCTCACCAGCCCGCTCTACATCAAGCGCGCGCTGTCGTCCTCGGGCGAATTGAACCTGTTGATGTGGTCGGATGAATATCCGGGCGATGTCATTCCTGGCTTCGAAAAGGCCACGGGAATCAAGGTCAACCAGACCCCGTTCTCGCAGAACGAAGAGCAGATCAACAAGCTGCAGGCCACTGGCGGCGAGGGCTTCGATCTCTGCTCGCCGACGCAGAACCGTGCCCCGCAGTACAAGGACCTTGCTGTCCTCGCGCCCTTCGACATGAACAAGCTGACCAATACCAGCAAGCTCATTCCCTCAATGCTTTCGGGCGCCCAGGCGCTCTGGACCTGGGAAGATGGGCTCTATTATCAGCCGCATTGCTGGGGCTCGGAAGCCATCGCTTATCGCACCGATCTCTGGAAGGGCGATCCCAAGGAACTGAGCTATGGCTCGCTCTGGGCGGACGACGTCAAAGGTCACACGCAGGGCCGTGGCCACTCCTTCCT
>JANLTS010000310.1:0-2011 GCA_031363045.1 Hyphomicrobiales bacterium | reverse complement strand
ATCGAGCCGCTTCATCATTTCCAGCACCTCCATGACCTTGCCGTACTGCACTCGGCCGTCGCCCTTGACGACAACAGGCAGCCCGGGGTTGCCGGCCTTCAACTGACCCAAGCGCTCTTCCAGCGACTCCATGGTCATCGGATAAGCATCAAGAAACAGGTCACTGCGCTCGGATACCGTGACCGCGCGCGTGCCCGCCTTGGCCAGGCTGGCCGTGGTCTTGCTCTTGGGTAAATCCACCTTCACACCCTGCACCGAGGCGGTGGTCATGATGATGAAGATCACCAGCAGCACATAGGCCAGGTCCAGCATGGGTGTGACGTTGAGTTCGTCGTACGCCTGGTTTTCCGCCTGAACTTGCATGGTTCGCGCCGGCTCTAGTACCGTGACACGGAAATTTCGACACAAAATGAAAGTGATGGATTCGGGCTCAGGGCTAGGCGCAAACCGCAGCCATAGCCGTAGCTTTGGCGAGGATTTGCAACAACGCCATGAGTTCGAAGACGCGCTTTCATGTGGCGAAATTTTCGTGTCACGGTACTAAGGTTCGTAGAGCTCGGCCGACTTGGTGCGGAACTCGTCGGAGAACACCATGATGTCGGAGGTGACTTCCTTGATCTTGGAGGCCAGCCAGTTGTAGCCGAACAGCGCCGGGATCGCCACGCCCAGGCCGGCGACGGTGGCCACCAGCGCCGCCGCGATGCCGGGGGCGATGGAGTTGACGTTGACATCCCCCGCCGCGGCAATGGCCGCGAAGGTGATCATCACGCCCACCACTGTGCCCAAGAGGCCCAGGAAGGGGCCACCGGCGATCGCGATGGTGAGCAGCACGATCTGGCTAGTCAGGCGCTGGCCTTCGCGCACGATGCCCGCGTCCATCGAGGCGCGAATCGCTTCCAGCGCGGCCAGCGAGAGGTTGCGGGTCTTGCCGGTGCGTGCCTGATGCTCGAAACGATGGGCGATCTCGCCCAAGCCGATGGTGTAGATGCGGTAGATTGGCGAATGCCGCACCGCCTTTTCGTTAACCAGCGCCGCCGCTTCCGGATCGCCAGGGGTGAGCAGCTGCGCGGACTTCTCGCGAAAGCGCTTGACGAAGAAGTCGTTGCCCTTTTGCGCCTTCAGGATGAAGCTGGTCTTGGCCACCATCACCCACACGCTGATGACGAACATCACCGCCAGTATGGCGATGACCACCCAGCCGTCCACGGTAAGGGCGCCGAGCAGGATACCCATGTAGGAGGCCTCTTCGCCGCCGCCCTTTTCCTCGGCCACCACCAACGGCGACTCGGCCATCTCGGCCACGGCGCGGGCGCGGATGTAGTCTTGCGCGCGCGCCACGCCGGACAAGCCCACCTCGTCCAGTTCGCCCTTGAAGCCGTCGCCCAACACCGCCGCGCCGGCTACGTCGGCAAACGCGAAATCGGCGGAACCGGCCGCAGCGCCATCAATGTAGAAGGTGACCTTGCCGCCTGCGACCGACACCGCGGCGTTTTGCCAGACGCCGGGCTTGAGCGCGGTGGTGGCAACCGCCTTGGCGGTGCCGGCTGAGGCTGACAGATTGGCGCCGGAGAATCCGATGGTGAGCGACTGCGCACCGCTGCCCAGCACCATCAGGTTGCCTTCAGGCGTGGCGGCCGGTTTGACCCAGGCCGAGAACGTGAAGCCGTTTGCCGCCGTGACCCGCAAGGATTGTGAAGCCGGCAGGGTGATCGATTCCGCCCCGCTGAACACCAGCGCGCCGCCCATCGGGCCGGCGGCGACCGGCTTGGCGGTGGATGCTTGCGCATTGTTGGCGTTGCCGGTGGCATCGCGCACGCCTTCCTTGTCGGAAAAGTGCAGCACGAAGATCTGGCTGGCGTCATAGGTACCGCGGGCGTCGCCGCTGGCGGGCGCGGCAGGGTTGCCCCACTCCATCACCACGAGCGGTACACCGTCCGGTGCCACGACGGTCCGATAGGTTGGAGCGGACGCGACATCCGCGTGCGCAGGCATTGGCGCACACATCCAGGCC
>JANLTS010000309.1:0-3050 GCA_031363045.1 Hyphomicrobiales bacterium | reverse complement strand
GTTCACCAGGACTCCCATGGTCAAGAAGGCGCGTGAAGGCGTCATGGAATTCCTGCTGATCAACCATCCCTTGGATTGCCCGATCTGCGATCAGGGTGGCGAGTGCGACCTGCAGGACCAGGCCATGGCCTATGGCATTTCCAAGAACCGCTATCACGAGAACAAGCGGGCGGTGGAAGACAAGTATCTTGGCCCGCTGGTCAAGACCGAGATGACTCGCTGCATCCAGTGCACCAGGTGCGTGCGCTTCACCACCGAAGTCGGCGGCATCGAGGAGATGGGTGCGACGGGCCGTGGCGAGGACATGGAGATCACGACTTATCTCAACAAGGCGATCTCCTCCGAGCTCCAGGGCAACATCATCGACCTCTGCCCGGTGGGTGCGCTAACGTCGAAGCCCTATGAATTCAAGGCCAGGCCATGGGAGCTGCGCAAGACCGAGACCATCGATGCGATGGATGCGGTGGGTTCCAACATCCGCGTCGATGCGCGTGGTCGCGAAGTGATGCGCATTCTGCCGCGCACCCATGAAGACGTGAACGAGGAATGGATCTCCGACAAGACGCGCTTCGTCTGGGATGGCTTGAAGAGCCAGCGGCTCGACCGCCCTTACGTCCGCGAATTTGGCAAGCTGCGCGCCGCCACCTGGCCCGAGGCTTTCTTGCGCGTCGCCCAGAAGATGAAGGCGGCGAAGCCTGAGCGCGTTGGTATTATCCTCGGCGATCTCGTCGGCGCCGAGGAAGCCTTGTCGGTTCGTCAGTTGGCGGAGCAGTTGGGAATCAAGAACATCGACTGCCGCCAGGACGGATCGCCATTGGGAGAGTTGGGTGGCCGGGCGGGTTACCTCTTCAACTCGGGCATTGCCGCAATCGAAGAAGCCGATGCCATCATGCTGATCGGCACCAATCCGCGCCTCGAGGCCCCGGTGCTCAACGCCCGCATCCGCAAGCGGGCGCTGAAGGGTGGTTGCGTTATTGGCGTCATCGGCGAGAAGGCCGATCTCACCTATAACTACACCTATCTTGGTGCTGGGCCGGACTCGCTGAAGCAGTTCGTTGAGCATGCTCCGGCGAAAGCCGAGAAGCCAATGTTCATCATCGGGCAGGGCGCACTGGCGCGTCCCGATGGCGCAGCGATTTTGGCCACTGCCTATAAAGCTGCCGTGTCACTGGGCGTCATCAAGGATGGCTGGAACGGTTTCAACGTGTTGCACACCGCAGCGGGCCGCGTCGGCGCGCTCGATGTCTGCGCGCTGCCTGCCAAGGATGGCGGCAAGACCACGGCTGAGATGCTCAGTACCGCCAAAGCTGGCGAGCTTGATGTGCTGATCCTCATCGGTGCTGATGAAATCGACACGACAAATCTTGGTTCGACATTCGTCGTCTATTTGGGAACCCACGGTGACGCAGGCGCCCATCGTGCTGATGTCATTCTGGCTGGTGCCGCCTATACCGAAAAGCAAGTGACCTACGTCAACACCGAGGGCCGTCCGCAGATGACGCAGCGCGCCTCCTATCCGCCGGGCGATGCCCGCGAGGATTGGGCGATCCTGCGGGCGCTGTCGGATCAATTGGGCTCGACATTGCCGTGGAACACGCTCGATGAGTTGCGCGCCCACATGTATAGATTGGCGCCACAATTGATGCGGTTGGACCAGCGTGCCGCCGCCGATGTGGCGGAACTCGCTGACCTTGCCAAGGCTGAAGGCGCCATGTCGAGCGAAGCGTTCCGCTCGCCGGTGACCGATTTCTACATGACCAACCCGATTGCCCGGGCGTCCCGCACGATGGCCGAATGCTCCGCCTTGAAGAACGTCCAGACACTCGAGGCGGCGGAGTGAACCGATGACAGCCATTCCTCCCACAAAGACCCAGAAATCCCCGGCAGCCGCCATCGTTGCTGGCGTCATTGTGCTGGCCCTGATTGCCGGCGCCGTGTTTCTCTTCTGGGGATTGATGCAGAGCGGTGTATTTGCGGCAATTGTCGCCTGGATGTACGAGACGACGCTCGGCACCGTAGTCCGCTATCTAGGTGAAAGTCTCCTGCTGATCGTCGTGCTGCTGATCCTTGTCGCCTATCTCATTCTGGTGGACCGCAAGGTCTGGGCCGCCGTACAGATGCGCCGCGGTCCCAATGTCGTTGGTCCCTGGGGCCTGTTCCAGTCCTTTGCCGACTTGATCAAGTTCGCGGTGAAGGAACAGATCATTCCCGATGGTGCCAACAAGGGCATCTTCATCATCGCGCCGCTGGTGACCTCGGTTCTGGCCATCGCCGCCTGGGCCGTGGTGCCATTGGCCGATGGCTGGGCGATTGCCGACATCAACGTCGGCATCCTCTATCTTTTCGCGCTGTCCTCGCTTGGTGTCTATGGCGTCATCATGGGCGGCTGGGCGTCGAACTCGAAATATCCCTTCCTCTCTGCCCTGCGCTCGGCCGCCCAGATGGTGTCTTACGAAGTGTCGATCGGCTTCGTCATCATCACCGTCTTGCTCTGTGCCGGTTCGCTCAACATCACCGAAGTGGTACGCACCCAGCAGACCGGCTTCGGCACCATGCTGGGCCTGCCCAACTCGTTCCTCGATTGGTATTTCATTCCGCTGTTCCCGATGTTCGTCATCTTCTTTGTCTCGGCGCTGGCCGAGACCAACCGTCCGCCCTTCGATCTGGTGGAAGCGGAATCGGAGCTGGTGGCAGGCTTCATGGTGGAATACTCGGCCACCGGTTACCTGCTGTTCATGCTCGGCGAATATGTCGCCATCACCCTGATGTGCGCCATGACGGCCATTCTCTTCCTCGGGGGGTGGCTGCCGAGCATCGATGTTCCGGTGCTGAACTGGGTGCCGGGTGTCTTCTGGTTCTTGGCTAAGGTGCTGTTCGTCTTCTTCATGTTCGCCATGGTGAAGGCCATTGTGCCGCGCTACCGCTATGACCAGCTGATGCGGCTGGGCTGGAAAGTATTCCTGCCGCTCAGCCTGTTCTGGGTCGTGGTGGTCAGCGGCTGGCTGATGTTCACCGGCCATTTCGCGAGTGTTCCCGCATGACCGCCGTCC
>JANLTS010000267.1:0-14164 GCA_031363045.1 Hyphomicrobiales bacterium | reverse complement strand
TTCTGCCACACCGGCACGCAGAAGCTGGTGCGCAACTTGACCGCCAACGAGATCGTGGCGCAAGTGATGACGGCGCGCGACGGTGTCAAGGACTGGCCTTCCGATATCGAAGCCAACCCGATGCCGCCGTCTGGCGGGCGCTTCATCACCAATGTCGTGTTGATGGGCATGGGCGAGCCCCTGTATAATTTCGACAACGTGAAAGATGCGATGGAGATCGTCTCGGATGGCGAAGGCATCTCGCTGTCGAAGCGCCGCATCACGCTATCAACGTCCGGCGTCGTTCCCGAAATCCCCCGCGCCGGCGCCGAGATCGGCACCATGCTGGCGATCAGCCTGCACGGCACGACCGACGAGATCCGCGACAAGCTGGTCCCCCTCAACAAGAAATATCCGATCAAGGAATTGCTCGCAGCCTGCCGCAACTATCCCGGCCTCTCCAACGCGCGCCGCATCACGTTTGAGTATGTGATGCTCAAGGGCATCAATGATTCACCAGACGACGCCAAGCGCCTGGTGCAATTGCTGCGAGGCATTCCGGCCAAGATCAATCTCATCCCCTTCAACCCGTGGCCCGGCACGCCATACGAGTGCAGCGACTGGGACACGATCGAGCGCTTCGCCGAGATCGTCAACAAGGCGGGCTATGCCAGTCCGGTCAGAACCCCCCGCGGCCGCGATATCATGGCGGCGTGCGGACAGTTGAAGAGCGAGAGCATGAAGGTAAGGGCGCGGGAGCGGATGGCGTTGGACGCCCATTAGATCCGTCATCCCGGCGAAAGCCGGGACCCCCTGAGATCTATCCGATAGAGTGTTGCTTTGCATAGCTGGCCAAATGGGTCCCGGCTTTCGCCGGGATGACAGTTTTAGGGGGGCGCGGGGTTCGCATGCAGTACGAAAAACAGCCCTGTGTCTACATCCTCGCCAGCCGCCGTCATGGGACGTTGTACGTGGGCGTCACCAGCGATCTCTACACGCGCATCTGCGCGCATCGGAATGGAGCGCTCGAAGGTTTCACAAAGAAGTACGATGTAAAAATGCTGGTGTGGTTTGAACCCCACGATACCATGGATGCCGCCATCAAGCGCGAGAAGCAGATCAAAGAGTGGAAGCGCGGCTGGAAGATCGAGCTGATCGAAAAGATGAACCCCACGTGGCGCGACCTGTTCGACGAGACATTTGGAGCATGACACTTGTCACCACCCCGACCCCACACGCCCGTCATCCCGGCGAAAGCCGGGACCCATTGTGCCCGCACGGCAGAGCTGAGTGCCGCTGACTTAATCTCTGGGGGTCCCGGCTTTCGCCGGGATGACGGCGGTGGTATTTGTTTACGATGTTCCGTCACCTGCTTATCCGCCTGTTCCTCATCCTGCTCGGCTATGGGTTGGCAACGATTGCCAGCGGCGTGGTGGTGGGGTTGATCTTTACCTTTGCCGAGAAGACGATGGACAACGAGGTCGTGGGCATCATCGCCTTCGCCATCGCGTTGATCGGCATGTATGCGGCGTTGCCGGCGCTGGTGGCGGTGGTCATCGGCGAGGCTGCCAGCATCCGCCGCAAGGTCTATTACATCGCCGCCGCAACCCTCATCGGCATGGTGCTGCCGGTGGTCGTCGGCCTCGACCACTGGTACATTCTGGTCGGCCTCGGGTTCGGGCCAGCCGCCGGGATGATCTACTGGGTCATCGCCGGGCGCCGAGCGGGCTTACAAGCGTCGCGTTGACTTCAGCCGCACTGGCCCCGGCCCCTTCGTTCCCAGGCGGTCATCGGGATTGAGGACACGGCAACGGTCGAGCGACAGGCAGCCGCAACCGATGCAGGTTCCAAGGTCGCGCCTGAGGTTCTGCATCAAGGTGATGCGGCGGTCGAGATCGGCGGCCCAGGTTTTCGAGATGCGTTCCCAGTCGCGCCTGGTCGCCACACCCTTGGGCGGCAGCGAGTCGAACGCCTTGCGCACGGCCTCCAACTTTATTCCAACCTCAAGCGCAATCCGGATGATGCCGAGACGGCGCAGCACGTCGCGTTCATAGCGGCGCTGGTTGCCCGGTGTCCGCCAGCTATGAATGAGGCCCTTGCGCTCATAGAAATGGATGGCCGAAACGGCAACGCCGCTCCTCGCCGCAACATCGCCGACCGTCCACGCGGAAGCTTTCTGCATTTACACTTGACCTCAACCAATGTTGAGGTTGTAGCACAACGCTTACCCGACAACAGCGAGTCCTCGTGATGCCGTCCGAAGCCACTGCCGCCGAACTTACCAGCCGCTGGTCGGAATTGATCGCGCCTGAGCACCTCTTCGCCACGCTCACGGTGTCGCTCGGCATCGTACTGTTTGCCTTCAACGCCTTTCTGGTCAGCACGGCCTTGCCGTCGGCGGTCGTGGATCTCGGTGGAGCTTATCTTCTCTCGTGGTCAACGAGCCTCTATCTGATCTTGTCGATCGTTAGCGGCGCCAGCACGGCGCTGGTGATGCAGCGCATCGGCGCGCGCCGCATGTTCAGCCTGTCGGCCATCGTGTTCATGGGCGGAACCATCTTGGCGGGCGCGGCACTCTCGATGCCCATGCTGCTCGGCGGCCGGGCGCTGCAAGGCATTGCCGCGGGCTTCATCGAGGCGGGTTGCTATATCCTGATCCCCCGGTTGTTTCCCTCGCGCCTCATCCCCAAGGTGTTCGGCGTCGAGGCGATTGCATGGGCACTCGCAGCCTTTGGCGGCCCGGTGCTGGCGGGTTATCTGGCGCAGGCCTACTCGTGGCGGGCGTCGTTCCTGTCGGCATTGCCGCTGGTCGTGGTTTTCATGGTGCTGGTGCCGATCGTGGTGGCGCGCGATCTGACCGACAGGCCGGCCGTGCGCATGCCGTGGTCCAAGCTCGTGTTCCTCGCTACCGGCATGCTGATGATCACGCTGGCCAGCATTGCCGGAAGTTTGCTGGCGATGATCCTGCTGCTGGCCGCCGCGGCTGCCATCTTCTGTCTCACGGTTGCCAGCGATCAATGGATTCTGCCACGGCTGTTTCCTACCAACGGTTTCCATTTCTCAAGCATCACTGGCCTCGGCTTCTGGACGGCACTGCTGATGCCGATCGCCCAGGCGGTGAGTGTTGTTTACCTGGTCTATGCCCTGCAATATCTCTGGAACTACACACCGCTCGACGCCGGCTTGGTCGCATCGGTCATGGCGTTGAGCTGGAGCGGGTCGCAATTCCTGCTCTCGACTTACGCCAGCCGTCCGTTCCGCCTGCACATGATCTGGGTCGGACCGGTCCTGCTGGTGGCCGGACTCCTGGGCGAGGCCGGTGCCTTGGCGGCTGGCAGCCTTGCCGGCATCATTGCCGCGCAAATCTCGATTGGCGCCGCCTTCGGATTGAACTGGAGTGCGCTGAGCCAGGTGGTGATGGAAACGGCGCCCGAGCCTGAGCGCGATGCGACATCCGCCCTGCTGCCGACGATCATGGCGGCGGGTTACGGCATCGGCGCGGCGATCTTTGGTGTGGCGGGTAACGCCCTGGACTATTCCGGGGCCGAGGGCCAGGCGCTTCTCGATGTGATGGTCTTCGTGTTCCTGCTGGCCGCCGCCATTGGCTTTGCCTCGGTGTTGTCGGCGGCGCGCATGGTCGTCCTGGTGCGGCGGCAAAGCGCTGCGGCATTTGCCTCGGCTAGGGCGGCGTGATAGGCCACAGCCGATTTCATTCCCGGAAGCACATCATGTCGAAGCAGAAGATCAAGAAAGTTGTCCTCGCCTATTCGGGCGGGCTCGATACCTCCATCTTCCTCATGTGGCTGCTTACCGAAGTTGGCGCGTTTGTTGTGACCGTCTGGGCGGACCTGGGGCAGGGCGGGGAGATCGAGCCGGCGCGGCTCAAGGCCCAGATGATGGGTATCAAGGACATCTATATCGAGGACGTGCGCGAGGAGTTCGTCCAGGATTTCGTCTTCCCGATGTTCCGCGCCAATGCTGTTTATGAAGGCGTCTATCTGCTGGGAACGTCGATTGCCCGGCCGCTGATCGCCAAGCGTCTGATCGAGATCGCCGCCGAGACCGGTGCCGACGCCATCGCCCATGGCGCCACCGGCAAGGGCAATGACCAGGTGCGCTTCGAGTTGACGGCCTATGCGCTGAACCCCGACATCAAGGTCATCGCACCGTGGCGCGAATGGCAATTCAAGAGCCGCACGGACTTGATCGCCTTTGCCGAACAGCATCAGATTCCGGTGTCGAAGGACAAGCGCGGCGAGGCACCGTTCTCGGTTGATGCCAACCTGCTGCATTCGTCGTCGGAAGGCAAAGTCCTGGAGGACCCTTGGGTCGAGCCACCGCCCTATGTCTATCAGCGCACCATTGCGCCGGAAGACGCGCCCGACACGTCAACTTACATCGAAATCGAATTCAAGCATGGCGATCCCGTCGCCATCGATGGCATTGCGATGTCGCCGGCCACGCTGCTGACGGAACTCAACCGCTTGGGACATGACAATGGCATCGGCAGGCTGGACCTTGTCGAGAACCGCTTCGTCGGCATGAAGTCGCGCGGCGTCTACGAAACCCCCGGCGGCACTATTCTGCTCACCGCGCATCGCGCCATCGAGTCGCTGACGCTTGATCGTGAAGCCGCACATCTGAAGGACTCGATCATCTCGAAATATGCCGAGCTGATCTACTACGGCTTCTGGTATTCACCGGAGCGCGAGATGTTGCAGGCGATGATCGACAAGTCGCAAGAGCATGTCGAGGGCTCAGTCCGCCTCAAGCTCTACAAGGGCAATGTCATCGTCACTGGCCGCAAGAGTATCAAATCGCTCTACAAGGATGCGCTGGTGACCTTCGAGGATGATCGCGGTGCGTATGACCAGAAGGACGCCGCCGGCTTCATCCGCCTCAACGCGCTCCGGCTGCGCACGCTGGCGGCACGGAAGCGGAATAGCTAAAGCCTGGGCAGCACCTCGCCGTCGGCCCAGCCCGCCAGCCGCAAGCCCTCGATGTAACGCTCGAGCAGTGGCCCTTCCATGAACTTCAGGCCATCGGCAACTGAGGCGAGCGTCATCGGCGGGCGCAAATAGACGAACTCGTCGAGCGCTTTGGCCGCACCGATGAGGTCTCCGGCATGGGCGCGGTAGGCGGTGAGATCGCGATAGGGCCACGTCAAACCCGGGCGCTCGTCGAGCACCATTTGCGGATAGCGCAGCGCTTCGGCGTAACGTCCCGCCGCAAAATGCGCGAGGCCGATGCCGATGTGGATGTTGAACGTGAAGGGATCGAGCGGCGACAGGCGTTCGGCGCGCGCGAAGCTTGTCAGCGCCTCGTCCGGCTTGCCGGTATAGATGAGTCCAAAACCACGGCGCATCCACGCCCAGGCGTGGTTGGGGTCGGCCTTCAGCGCCCGCTCGATAAAGTTCAAAGCCCGGCGGGCATTGCCTTCGAGCAGCATGATCGCCGTGCCGGTGGCGGTGAGGCCCGTCGGATCTTCGCCGGCATGGCGGGCCGCCGTCTCGATCAGGCGCAGTCCCTTGGTGCGCTCGCCCGCAATGTCATCGGTCCAGTTGTAAACGATCTGCTGGGCGTGGGCCCAGGCGCAGAGTGCCGCTGCCAACCCATAGTTGGGATCGAGCGCCAATGCCCGGTTGAGGAGGGCGATGGCCTCGGGGTTTTCGTGCATGCGGTGCGCCCAGAGATGCGGCAGCGCCCGCATCACCAGGTCATAGGCTTCGAGATTGTCGGGCCGTTTCATCCGTGCACGGTCGATTTCGGCCTTGCGCACGGAAGGGTAGACGGCACCCGCCACCATCTCGGCGATACGGTCCTGCAGGTCGAAGAGATCGGAGGTGGCACCTTCGGCCTTGCCCGCCCAGATGTGCGCCGCCGTGTCGGTCTCTATCAGTTGCGCGGTGATGCGGATGCGCTCGCCGACGCGCCGCACGCTGCCTTCGAGCACATAGCGCACCCCCAGTTCGCGGCCGATCTGGCGGACATCGATCGAACGGCCCTTGTAGGCGAAGGCCGAATTGCGGGCGATCACCAGGAAATCGCCGATGCGCGACAGGGTGGCGGTGATTTCTTCGACGACGGCATCAGCGAAATAGGCCTGTTCCGGATCGGCCGACATGTTGTCGAAGGGCAGCACCACCACCGACGGCCGGTTCTCGGCCGGCCCCGCGCGCGGCGCGCTGCTGGCGTAGTCGATGGCCATGCGCTGCTGCACATTGGGGTCGGGATGCCAGATATAGATGCGGATGGTGTTGGCGATATTCTTGAGGCTCTGCGAACCGATGTCAGTGAAGGCGAGATCGACCTTGCCGCTCAGATACTCATGCATCCATTTGGAAATCGCTATGCCGCCGGGCGGCGCGCAGGATTGCACCCTGACCGCGAGATTGACACCTTCTCCGAAGCGGTCGCCATCTTCGACCATGACGTCGGCCATGATGATGCCGGCCCGCAATTTCACCGTTTCGCCGCCTGGTGCCGGAACGGGATGGTCTGACATCGTGCGCTGCAGCCAGGAGGTCCATTCGACGGCCGCCACGACGCTCGAGAATTCGGCCAGCAAGCCGTCGCCCATGATCTTGAAGATGGCGCCGCCACGCTCGCCGATGGTCGGTTTGACCAGCCGGTCGAACAGGCCTTGGACGGCTTCGAGGGCCGCCTGCTCGTCGCGCTGGATCAGCCTGGTGTAACCGGCACATCGAGAGACAGGATGGGGACCAGCCGCCGTTCGAACTTCGCCATTGCAACTGCACATCTGTATTGTTCCAGCAAAGGATAGCATGGCGCTGCCGGGGCGCAAATCCCGCGCAGGCCGTTGCCGCCTTGGACCTTGCAAATGCCTGCTTTTCGAGCGTATTCGACAAGTATGAGTTAAATACATCAGTTTCTGATGTGCGAAACTGATTTATTGCAACTGCACAGCGCAGTTGACAAGCTCGCGTGCATCTGGCGAAGGTGGATTCAAGTTCGGATCCTGGGTGTGAGGGCGCTTGGGATGCGGGCGGTTTGGTGCTGGTAACGGCCCGAACATGCCTTTTTCTATTAACGCCAACTCGCTTACAGGTCTTCAATGCGTGGAATTATCTTGGCCGGGGGAAGCGGAACTCGCCTCTATCCGCTGACACTCGCCATTTCGAAGCAGCTTCTCCCGGTCTACGACAAGCCGATGATCTATTATCCGCTGTCGGTGTTGATGCTGGCGGGGCTCAAAGACATCCTGATCATTTCCACGCCGCATGACTTGCCGCATTTCCGCAACATGCTGGGCGATGGCTCGGTGTTCGGAATCAACCTGCACTATGCCGAGCAGCCCGATCCCGGCGGCCTCGCCCAGGCCTTTCTCATCGGTGAAAAATTCCTCGGCGGCGGACCCGGTGCCCTGGTGCTCGGCGACAATATTTTCCACGGTGAACAGCTGCAGCAGAAATGCGAGGCAGCGGTGGCCCGCAAGACCGGCGCCACGGTCTTCGCCTATCATGTGTCGGATCCTGAGCGTTATGGCGTCGTCGCCTTCAACAAGGAAGGTACTGCCACCTCGATCGAGGAAAAGCCTCGCGAGCCCAAGTCCAACTGGGCGGTCACCGGTCTCTATTTCTACGATGCCGATGTCGTCGAGGTGGCGAAGTCGATCAAGCCATCGGTGCGCGGCGAGCTTGAGATCACCGATGTCAACCGCGTCTATCTCGAACGCGGCGACCTGAACGTCGAGCGCATGGGCCGCGGCTATGCCTGGCTCGACACCGGAACCCATGACAGCCTGCACGATGCCGGCTCTTATATCCGCACCATCGAAACCCGCACCGGCGTCAAGGTCTGCTGTCCCGAAGAAATTGCCTTTGCCTGTGGCTATATCGATGAAGAGGCCATGCTGAAACGCGCCGCTTCGCTGGGCAAGACCGAGTATGCCAGTTATCTCCGCCGCATCGTCGCCGAGCGCGGCAACGAGCCGAGGAAATAATTCCATGCAGGTGAACGATCTGGGCCTTGGCGGCGTCCTCGAAATCATTCCGAAGAAGAACGGCGACAGCCGCGGCTTTTTTTCCGAAACCTATCAGCGCCAGCGTTTCATCGATGCCGGCGTGACCCAGGATTGGATACAGGACAACCAGTCATATTCCGCCGAGAAGGGCGTGCTGCGCGGTTTGCATTTCCAGATCGCTCCCGTGGCCCAGGACAAATTGATCCGTGTGCTGAAGGGTTCGATCTTTGATGTCGCGGTCGATATTCGCAACGGTTCAGCCACCTATGGCAAGTGGGTCTCCCGCGTGCTCTCGGCATCGGCCTTCAACCAGCTGCTGATCCCCAAGGGCTTTGCCCACGGCTTCCTTACCCTGGAACCGGATGTCGAGGTGCTCTACAAGGTGTCCGCACCCTATTCGCCGCAATGCGACCGCGGCATCTTGTGGAACGACCCGGCCATCGCCATCGCCTGGCCGCTCGAGCCCGGCCAGCAGCCAGTCCTCTCGGGCAAGGACCAGGCGGCGCCGAAGCTCGCCGACATCGCCGCCGGTATTGATTTTTAGGGCGGGTAAATTGAAACTCGATCTGCCGCTGAAGAGAGGCCCTCATCCGCCCTTCGGGCACCTTCTCCCATGCTTCGCACGGGAGAAGGCAAATCCCTCTTGCGCCTTCTCCCGCCGCAGGTGGGAGAAGGTGGCCGACAGGCCGGATGAGGGCTCTTTGGCGAGGGTTGCGGTCGTGCCCCATCAAACAACGAAATTCATTTTGAAGACAGGAATGACACCATGAAGATCATGGTTACAGGCGGCTGCGGATTCATCGGTTCTGCGGTGTGCCGCCATCTGGTCAACGATCTCGGGATCGATGTCGTCAATGTCGACAAGATGACCTATGCGGCGAGCGAAGGTTCGACCGCCGCCATCGCCACTAGTCCGAGATACAAATTCCACAAGCTCGACATCTGCGACCGCGACGCGATGCAAAGGGTGATGGAGACCGAGGCCGTCGATGCCGTCATGCATCTCGCCGCCGAGAGCCATGTCGACCGCTCGATCGACGGGCCGGGCGAATTCATCCAGACCAACATCATGGGCACCTTCGCCCTGCTGCAGGCGGCACGCTCCTATCACGGCGCCTTGCCGGAGCCAAAGAAGTCGGCCTTCCGCTTCCATCACATTTCGACCGATGAGGTGTTCGGCGACCTGCCGCTCGATGGCGGGCTGTTCACCGAAACGACACCCTACGCGCCATCGTCGCCCTATTCGGCATCGAAGGCCGCGTCCGATCATCTGGTCATGGCCTGGCATCATACCTATGGCTTGCCTGTCGTGTTGTCGAACTGCTCCAACAATTACGGCCCCTATCACTTCCCCGAGAAACTCGTGCCGCTGATGATCATCAATGGCATGGAAGGAAAACCATTGCCGGTCTATGGCACTGGCGAGAATGTTCGCGACTGGCTGCATGTCGAGGACCATGCCCGGGCCCTGGCAATGGTCGCCACGCGCGGCGCCGTCGGTCAATCCTACAATATCGGTGGGCGCAACGAACGCTCGAACCTGCAGGTGGTGCACGCCATTGCCGATACGCTGGACGAGCTGATGCCGCTCAACACCGGTTCGCGCCGCCAGCTCATTACTTATGTCGGCGACCGGCCGGGCCACGATCTCCGCTATGCCATCGATGCCAGCAAGATCGAGAGCGAACTCGGCTGGCGGGCGAAGCATAATTTTGAGACGGGCCTCCGCGATACGATTTCCTGGTACCTGAACAATGGCGACTGGTGGCAGCCATTGCGTGCCGCCCGCTATTCCGGCCAGCGCCTCGGAACGGTCAAGGCATGATGCGGCTGCTGGTCACTGGCCGCAATGGCCAGGTCGCGGCCTCGCTCATCGAGCGCGCGGCCCTGTCGGGTGGCATTGAAGTCATGGCTCTGGGCCGGCCGGAGCTTGATCTCGAACAACCAGCGACTGTCGAAGCGGCGATCCTTGGCGCCAGACCTGACATTGTCGTCAATGCCGCGGCCTATACCGCCGTCGACAAGGCCGAGTCCGAACCAGAGCGCGCCTATGCCGCCAACCGTGATGGGGCGGGTGCTGCGGCGCGCGCCGCTGCCCGGCTGGGTGTGCCGATCATTCATCTGTCTACGGACTATGTCTATCCGGGCGACAAGCTGACGCCCTATCTCGAGAGCGATGCGACGGGTCCATCAAGCATCTATGGCAAGTCAAAGCTCGAGGGAGAGCAGATAGTGCTGGCGGCGCATCCCCAGGCGTTGATCTTCCGCACTGCCTGGGTCTACAGCCCGTTTGGCGCCAATTTCGTCAAGACCATGCTGCGCATCGGCAAGGACCGCGACGTGGTCAAGGTTGTTGATGACCAGCACGGCAATCCGACCAGCGCCATCGACATCGCCGATGCCATCCTGCGCGTGGTACCTGGCCTGGTGGAAGCCAAGACGGCGGGCGGCATCTATCATCTCTGCGGAACGGGAAGCACCACATGGTGCGGCTTTGCCCGGGCGATCTTCGCGGAAAGTGCGAAGCACGGCGGACCGGCTCCGCGCGTCGAGGCGATCACCACGGCAGACTATCCGACTCCAGCCAGGCGCCCGGCCAATTCGCGCCTCGACACCACGGCCTTCACCGCGCGGTTCGGTTTTGCACTGCGGCCCTGGCAAGAGGCCACGGCCGAAACCGTGGCACGGCTTCTGGCGTGATGGCGCAGGCCAAAATGGATGAGCTGATGAAAAAGCAGGCTTGCGCGGGCTGTGGTTTGAGAGCAGACTCTTTGTCTCTGAGGGCGGGCACTTTTCAGGGGTGGATTTAGTCGCGTGGCGTTACTTCCCGAAATCGTGCGGCGGGTGGTTCGGGCCAGACTGGGCATTGGGCGTGCGCAACCAGCGCGGGGGCACAAGCAGCTGCCTTCGATCTCGCTGTATTTCACCGATCCCCTGTCCGATCTGATCGGCAGCCATGGCGAACATCCCGAACGGCCGATCCAACGCCTGTCGCGGACAGTTTTTGCGTGTGGCGATACGGCAATCGTCGTGCGCTACGCGCAGAAGCGCGATCTGCAGGTGCTGCGCGCGCGGCCGTTCGCGAAAATCTACCTGCTGATTGACGATGATCTCGAGTCGCTGAATGAAGCCGATGGGCTGCCGTCCGACTACCGCAACAAGCTGATCGGCTACCGTGACGGGCTTTACCGCCGTCTCATGGAACTGGTGACGGATGTTGTCGCACCGTCCGAAAACATCCTCAGCACCTATCACCGCAAGCGCGCCGTGAAGCTCGATCCGGCGCAATGCCACCAGGCCGGAGCACTGGGTCACCATGAGGCGCGGCGGCCTTTCGATATTGTCTTCGCCGCCACCCGCTCGCATCTCCAGGACATCAACCATATTGCCCTGGCGCTGGCCCAGGCCCTGCAGACGAGGCCCGATCTGCGCCTTACCACCTTTCTGAATGGCCATGCGCCGCGCCCGCTGCGGCATTTGCCCAATGCCGTCCACCTGCCGATGTTGGAGTGGAATCGCTACCGCGCCTTCGTCGCCGAGAACCGCTTCCACGTGGCGATCGCTCCGGCCCTTGACACGCCATTCAACCGGGCCCGGTCGATCAGCAAGTTGCATGACCACGCGGCCTTTGGCGCGGCCGGCATTTATAGCGCCCAGCAACCGTTTGACCGCATCGTCACCCATAACAATTCGGGCCTGCTGCTGTCGAATGATCCAGCCGAATGGCGCGATACCTTGCTCGATCTGGCGGAGCGGCGCGAGCGCGTCCACCGCATTGCCGCCGGTGGCCAGGTCCTGTCACAAACCCTGGGGGACATGCGCAGGGTACGCAATTTCTGGTTGCAAGAACTGGAAATTTCAATCTAAGGCTGGCTCCGGCCGGCAGATCAGCGATTGCACCGTACGAATCAGCGATTTGCAGGCGCGGATTGTGTACATCGGCCAGCGCAGCTAGCCACGCGGCCATGCTTGGTGATAGTTTGTTAGCCATGGCGATGTAGACAACGAGCCGGAACTTTCGCAGGTGGGATGGCGGGGTTCAGGTTAAGAGCGTAAAGGGGACGACCTGTTGACGATCAAGACCGTTGCGGTCAGGCAGTTCTGCCTCGGCCTTTCACTTCTGGTATTGAGCGGCTGTGCCATACCCCGGGCTGGCCCAAGCGAAAGAATCATCAATCAGGAAAATGCCGATCTGGCCGGCTTCACGCTGATCGAGATGTCGGCGGCCATCGTCGCCAATTACCGCGTGCAGGTGATTGGCGATGGCGCGGGCACAGCTGGCGTTCCCGCCGTCCCAGCGATTACCCTTTCGTCAGGTGACGTGCTGCGGGTGAAGATCGCCGAGAGCAAGGAAGGCGGGTTGTTCGCGCCGCTGATCAGTGGCGGCACACCGTTTGAAAACGTCCGGGTCGACTACAAGGGCACCATCTCGCTGCCCTATGTCGGCCGCGTGAAGGTTGCGGGTCTCGAGCCGCAGCAGGTTCAGGACCGGATCCGCGCGCGGCTTGCCGGCGTCACCTTTGAACCGCAAGTCTATGTCGAGATCATCTCGGACCGCGGCTCCAGCGTTCTGGTGAGTGGCGAGGTCAAGACTGCTGGGCGCTTTTCGCTGCTTGAAGGGCCGCTCACGCTGATTGACGCCATTTCCAAGGCCGGTGGCCCGACCAAGGCCGCCCATCTCATCGATGTCGTCATTCGCCGCGGCAAAACGGTAAAGCGCATTCCGCTGTCCACGATTATGAGCGGCGCCAACCAGCAAATCCGCGCCGGTGATGAAATCTCGCTGGTATCCGCCTCGAAGGTCTTCAATGCGCTGGGCGCCATCAAGAACTCTGGACAGGTTGAATTCTCCAACCCCAACCCGTCGCTGATGGACGCGATCAGCCAGGTGGGCGGGCTCGACGCCAACAGTTCCAGCACCACCGGCGTCTTTGTCTTCCGTTTGCGCGAACCCAAGGCTTGGCTCGATGCCGACAATCGCTGGCAAGAAGGCCCGGTCATTTTCAAGTTCAACATGTCGAAACCCGAGATGCTGTTCATCGCCCAGGCCTTCGGCATGCGCAACGACGACACCGTCTATGTCACCGTCGCACCGGCCGTCGAATGGCAGAAGCAGCTGCAGCCGATAGCCCTCACGATCAGCACGTTGAAGAGCGGCTTCGCGCTGAAGAAAAGTATTGTCGGCCTCGGCAACTAGAGATCCTTCGATCGGAGACTGAGCCATGACCATCGCGGTGTTCGGCAGCATCAACATGGATATCACCGCCTACATGGAGCGCCTGCCGAAGCCCGGCGAGACATTGCAAGGCCGCGAGTACAAGCTGGGGCTTGGTGGCAAGGGTGCCAACCAGGCGGTGGCGGCCCGCAAACTCGGCAGCGATGTGCGCTTCATCTGCCGTCTCGGCAACGATGATTTCGCCAAACCGGCCGAACGCGAGCTCAAGTCCTATGGCGTGGATCTCACGCTGGTGGCCAAGCATGCGCAAGGTGCCACAGGCATTGCCATCATTAATGTCGGTGAAGGCGGTGAGAACTACATTTCATTGATCGGTGGCAGCAATCTCGGCATGGACGGGAGCGATGTGGCGCGTGGGCGCTCCGCACTGATGCAAGCCCAGGTGCTGCTGCTGCAACTCGAGGTACCATTGGCGGCGGGGCTTGCCGCCGCCGCCATCGTGCGTGCCCATGGCGGCACCGTCATCCTCGACCCGGCACCGGCTCCCAAAGATGGTCTGTCCACGGACGTTCTCAAATCCGTTGACATCATCACGCCCAATGAAACCGAGGCCGGGCTCATTCTCGGCTGGCAGCCGCAATCGCTTGAAGACGGCTTGCGTGCGGCAAAAGAATTGCGGGCGCGTGGCGTTGCCACGGCGATCGTCAAACTGGGCGCGCGCGGCCTGGCAGTTGCGGCTGATGGTGTCGAAACCATCATTCCGGCTTTCAAGGTAACGGCCATCGACACGGTGGCGGCGGGCGACAGTTTCAATGGCGGCCTGGCGCATGCGTTGGAACGGGGAAAGCCCATGGCCGAGGCCGCCCGCTTTGCTGCTGCTTGCGGTGCCTTATCGACGACCAAGAAAGGCGCCTCCGCCGCCGCTCCCACCAAAGCCGAGGTCGAGGCGTTTCTAGCCAGCGCCTGAAGCGCCCTCATCCCCCTTCGGGACCTTCTCCCACCTACGGCGGGAGAAGGCGACAAAT
>JANLTS010000265.1:0-1622 GCA_031363045.1 Hyphomicrobiales bacterium | reverse complement strand
TCTCCATCACTGGGCTATTCGCGATCATCGTCGTGGTCGGCATGCAAGTGTTCGGTCGGTACGTGCTCAACGACAGTCCCACTTGGGCTGAAAATCTTGCGCTGGTACTGATCCTCTACGTCACCTTGATCGGCGCCGCAGTCGGGGTGCGCGATGCAGGCCACATCGGCATGGAGTCGTTACTCATGCTGGTGCCGGAAGGCCCGAAGCGGCTGGTTGAGATTGGCATTCATGTGCTGGTGGCGACATTCGGCGTGGCGATGGCCTACAACGGTTGGGTGCTCGGTGAGTCCGTGTCGGGCTACAAGCTCGCCAACCTCAATTTATCCGAAGCCTACCGCTACGTGCCGCTCGTGCTGTCGGGCGTACTCATCGTCCTGTTTTCGATCGAACACATCATCGCGCAGCTAACCCACACCGAAGTCGTCGCTGCGTGGGCGTAGGGCGCGCCGCTGCATGGCGTTCGCTAGGCCAAATCGCAATTCGCACCACCAGAGAGTAGGAGCATTATGGAACTCGCGGTCCTCGGCATCTCGTTTTTGATTTTCTTGCTCATCGGCGTGCCGGTGGCCTTCGCCATTGGTCTTTCGGCGATCTGCGCGATTCTGGTCGAAGGCCTGCCCATGGCGGTGCTCTTTCAACAAATGATGTCCGGAATGAATATTTTTTCATTCCTCGCGATCCCCTTCTTCGTCTTTAGCGGAGAGCTGATGCTGCATGGCGGCATCGCTGAACGCATCGTCAATCTCGCGCGGTCGATTGTCGGGCATATTCGCGGTGGTCTCGGCATGTCAAATGTGGTGGCGTGCACCCTGTTCGGGGGCGTCTCCGGTTCTCCGGTAGCAGACGTCTCCGCGATGGGATCGGTGATGATCCCGATGATGAAGCGCGAGGGCTATCACACCGACTACGCGGTCAACGTGACGACCCACGCCTCGCTCGTCGGCGCGCTGATGCCAACAAGCCACAACATGATCATCTACTCGCTCGCCGCCGGCGGGACGGTATCGATCAGCTCATTGATCGCGGCAGGCGTTCTACCGGCGCTGGTGCTCACCATCTGTATGCTCATCGCCGCCTACTTGGTTGCCGTGAAGCGCGGCTACCCGGCGGGCACATTCCCGGGTTGGCCCGCCATCTGGCTGGCGTTTGGCGCAGCGGTCCCGGGGCTGCTTGTGATCGTTCTCATCCTCGCGGGGATATTGTCGGGCGTGTTCACCGCGACCGAGTCGGCGGCGGTCGCGGTGATTTATTCCCTCCTGCTGACGTTCTTCGTTTATCGCTCGATGACGTGGGAAAAACTTATCAAGGCGGCGGGCAAAGCGGTCAAGACGACCGGCGTGGTGTTGCTGCTGATCGGGGTCTCGACCATGTTTCAGTACCTCATGGCGCTATACCAAGTGCCTGAGCTCGCCGGTGCGCTCATGGCGTCGATCTCAACGAACCCTTGGGTGGTCTTCTTTCTCATCAACCTCGTCTTGTTCCTGCTCGGCACGTTTATGGACATGGCAAGCACCATCCTCATCTGCACACCGATCTTTCTACCGATTGCGGTAAGTTACGGAATGGATCCAGTGCAATTCGGCATGGTGATGTTGATCAATTGCGCGCTGGGGTTGAAC
>JANLTS010000245.1:0-4326 GCA_031363045.1 Hyphomicrobiales bacterium | reverse complement strand
TGGCGTGACGGCGGGCAAGATCGTGTTGGCGGCGCTGTCGGCATTTTCGATCGTCTATTTCAACTACCGCGCCCGCATGCTGGTGGTCAGATCGACGATGCCGAAACTATCGACGAAACTGTCGGTGATGTTGATGATGACAAGGAAGAACAGTGTGGGCGCGACCAGCGGCAACTGGATGTCCCACATGCGGCGGACGGCGCGCGCGCCGTCCATGGCACCGGCCTCGAGCAGTGGGCGCGGTATGGATTGCAGGCCGGCGAGAAAAAAGACGAAGTTGTAGCCGACCATCTTCCACGCTTGCCCTAGGATGACGAGCGCCAGCGCGTCCTTGCCGTCGAGCGCCGGATTCCAGAGATCGGGGAAGAACCGATTGATGGCCGACACGAAGCCAGCGTCGGGCGCGAAGATGAAGCGGAAGGCGAGGCCGACAGCTGGGGCCGCCACCGCATAGGGCAGAAAGTAAGTGAACTTGTAAACCTGATGCCCGGGCAATCGCCGGTCGACGAACAAGGCGAGGATGATGGCAATGATGAGCGACAGCAGGGTGGCGCTGAATGCGAAGACCAGCGACGTCCTGACCGAAGCCCAATAGTTGGCATCGACGAAGACAGTACTGAAATTGAGCCAGCCAACCCACTGGTTGCTGCCTCCGAATGGCGGCTCAAGTGTCAGCGACCAATAAAGCGCTTCACCGGATGGCCAATAGAAGAAGACCAGAACCAGCAGCAATTGCGGCGCCACGAGTGCCGCCGCCAGCCAGTTGTTGGAGAATGTCGCGCGCTTTGCCATGCCCAGTCCTTTTCGGGAAGCCACAACGGGGCGCCTTGCGAGCATCGCTCTCCGGCGCCCCGTCCGGCATAGTGGCTAGGGGAGTGCGGCGCCCTTGTAGGTCTGCTCGTAGCGGCGGAGGATGTCGTTGCCGGCTTTCACCGCGTCATCGATGGCTACTTGCATGTCCTTCTGGCCGGTGAAGGCCGCTTCAAGTTCGGACTTCAATGCGGCGCGGATCGAGGTGAAATTACCAAGGCGGATGCCGCGCGACAGCGGACCCACTTCGGAAGCTGTCAACGAGGCGATCGCGGTCTCGCGGCCGGCAAACTTCGGATCCTTGTAGAAGCCTTCCGTGTTGAGAAGCTCAAAGCCCGCCGTTGTCACCGGAATATAGCCGGTGTTCTGTACGATGAACTTCTGGCCGGTGTCGGCGGCGGTGGCATATTTGAGGAAGGCGGCGGCAGCTTCATATTCCGCTTCCGGCCGGCCCTGCATGACCCACAGCGAGGCACCGCCGACCAGCGAATTCTTGCGCGCGGCGGCATCGATCACCGGGATCATTGCCACATCCCACTTCAAGCCCTCAACTTGCGTGTTGTGGACCGTTCCGTGGTTGGCGATCGACGTGATCGTCGACGCGCATGTGCCATCCGCGAAGGCCTGCACCAGGGTCTTGCCCACCTGGGTTGTCTGGATCTTGGAATAGCCCGCTTCCATCCAGGCCTTGTAGTCCTTCATGTGATCGACGAAGGCGGTGGTGTTGAACACCAGTTCGGCACCAAGGCCACCATAGCCATTGTCGAGCGAGGCGATCGGCAGGTTGTTGGTGGCCGAAAACTGCTCGAGATTCATCCAGGTGTCGAAATCGAACGCAAAGCCGCACTCGACGCCCGCGGTCTTCAAGGCCTTCAGGTCCTCAGCGAATTCCGCCCAGGTCTTGGGGGCTTCGGTCTTGTTGATCTTGGCCCAGGCGTCCTTGTTCCAGTAGAACACGGCGGTGGAGGAATTATAGGGAAACGACCACATTTCGCCAGCCGATGTCGCATAGTAGTTGGCGATTCCCGGGAAGTAGGCCTTCCAGTCGACGTCGATGCCATGATCAGCGGCAAATTTCACCGCCGGATAGATGGCACCCGACAGCATGAAGTTGACGGTGCCGGCGTCGTAGATCTGGACGATCGCCGGATGCTGCTTGGCGCGGTAAGCGGCAATCGTGTTCTGCTCGGCCTTGTCGTAGCCGCCTTGACCCGTGCACACCGCCTCGTACTTGTCTTGCGACTCGTTGAAGAGCTGGCAGTGCTTGGCCATGACCTCGCCGAGGTCGCCTGTCAGTCCGTACCAGAAATCGAACTTGATGCGTTCAGCGGCGTTGGCGGTGGCGCTCGAAAGCACAAGTGCGGCCAATGCGGCCGTCGTATGCAGCATGCGTGTCATGAGTTTTCTCCGAGGTGACGGCGAGCTCTATGCTCCCCGGCGAGACTCTCTGGAGTTTGTAGATGACAGGTTTCAAACAGCTTTGTGAACGCTCTGCAAAAACATGTGCAGTAAAATCGAAAACCCTACACTCCGGCTGTCATGATTTCGAAGACATTGCCGCCGCTGGTGATAAAGCGGCCCGGTGCAAGCTGCTCTACCGAATAGCATTTCGTTTCGCGGTTGCGCATCGAGGACCATGCCGTGCAGATTTCATTGCCGCGAATGGACCACTGCCCGTCATCATTGGCCGCATCCGGCCGCTCGACAATGATCTCAGCCCGGCCATCGGGCAGTAGTCGAAGGTTGCCGGAGTGCCAGCCGTCGCTTTCCCACCATTGGATGAGTTGCCCGACGAGTTCGCCACGCAATTGCCCGGCGTCGAGTTCAGCGCCGAAGGCCTGGCACGGCAAGCAGAGAACCACGAGAAGAATCGAGATGCGCATGCGAATCAGCCTCACGTATCATTTGAATGACGATAACACGACGTTTTGTTGAAATCGCAAATGGTAGTTCCCGGATTTTTTTGAAGGCGGTTGAAACACACGCGTCGCGCATTCTTCATGCGAGGTTGCTAGCCAGATGGGCACAGGCGGCACGTGCCGCCATCACCTCTAGGATGTCATCATGCTGGCCAACGGAATCAGTGGAACCGGTATCTCCGCGCACAAGCGCGCCAATGACCTTTCGGACTTCGGCGCCGAACTCGACATGATCGAAGCGCTTGGCGTCGAATCGATTGAGCTCCCCACCTATGACATGGACATTGTCGCCGGTGGCCGCATCCGGAGGCCCCAGCTCGATGCTTTGAAGCGCGCCTGCGCTGGGCGCCGGACATCATTCACCGTGCATGGTCCGCTTGCCATCAACTTCATGGACGAAGCCTACCGTCTGCCGCGTCATTTTGAAGTGCTGCAAGCTTCGCTCGTGGTGGCGGCGGAAGTCCAGGCCAGCAACTACGTCGTTCATAGCGGTATCGTTCCAATGCAGCAGGCGAACGGCATCGAGGATGCTTATGCGAGGCAGCGCGAATGGCTGCAAAAAGCCGGCGAACTCGCCGAGCCGCTCGGTCTGACACTGTGCGTCGAAACCCTGTTTACTGATGACGGTGGCGCCCACACGGCAACGCCGATGCGCCTGGCAAAAGAACTTGCGGCGATCGCGCATCCCGCTGTGATGGCGACGATCGACTTCAGCCATGCCTACCTGCGTCTCGATTTCGAGGGCCGTCGTGGTGATTTCCTGCAGGAGATTGCGGCGCTGGCTCCCTTTGGCAAGCATCTCCACATCCATGACAGCTTCGGCCGCCAGGACGACATCTGGATGTTCACCGAGGGCGAAAGACTGGCTTTCGGCCATGGCGACCTGCACCTGCCGGTTGGCTGGGGCGACATTCCCTGGGCGAGCCTCATGGAAACCTGCCGGTTTCCCGCCGGCGTGGTGTTCAACATCGAACTCAAGGAACGCTATTGGCATGCCGCGCAGGACTGCGTGGACGCGGTGAAATCAATGTCGGCGACGGCCAGGACTGCGTTACTGGCCGAAGCTGCCGAGTAGCGCTCCGGCACCAACTCATTCGGCATCCACATCATCGCAGTGGGTTGTCATCTGATTGCCAAGGGGCTGTCACATGATTGTAGTCGGTTAACGATTTGGTTCAACGCAACAGGGAACAAACATATGTTGCAGATCAAAGGCCTTGGCAAAACCTTCAGCGGCAAAGCGGCACTTGCCGATGTCAACGTCGAGATTGCCAATGGCGCATTTGTCGGCGTCATCGGCCGATCCGGTGCCGGCAAGTCCACTTTGCTTCGATGCATCAATCGCCTCGTCGATCCATCCGAAGGTTCAATTTATTTTGATGGCAATGATGTCACCAAGTTGAAGGGCAAGGCATTGCGTGATTGGCGTTCGTCATGCGGCATGATCTTCCAGCAATTCAATCTTGCCGGCCGTCTCGACGTGCTGACCAATGTCCTCATGGGTCGCATCAATTCGATTGCGACCCTCCCCGCTCTCCTCAAGATCTGGCCCGAAGCCGAAAAGCTTTGTGCACTCCGCGCCCTCGACAGGCTCGAT
>JANLTS010000647.1:0-5302 GCA_031363045.1 Hyphomicrobiales bacterium | reverse complement strand
CAACGGTGGGCGCTAAAGTCAAATCGGTGAGATACTGGATATGAGCGAAACCGAACATCGATCACAGCTGCGTGCAAGTTCGATTCCATGGAATTATCGCGCGCTGCAAGGATAGGATACAGATGACGAACTTTGCCGCCAATCTCTCGATGATGTTTACCGAATGGGAGTTCCTCGACCGGTTCGGCGCCGCAGCTGATGCGGGCTTCCAGGCAGTGGAGTTTTTGTTTCCGTATGCATTCGCTCCCGAAGAAATTGCGAGGCGATTGGATCGGCACGGGTTGACCCAAGCACTGTTCAACTTGCCGCCCGGCGACTGGGACAAGGGCGAAAGGGGGCTTGCAGCATTGCCTGCCCGGGCCGGAGATCTTCGTGCCTCCGTGCAGCAGGCCATTCCTTATGCAAAAGCCACCGGCGTGAAACGGCTGCATATGATGAGCGGGTTTGCAAACAACGCTGATGCGGCAGCGGAGGCGGCTTATAAATCTGCCATTCGCTATGCCAGCGAACAGTTCGCCCCTTTCGGAATCGACATCCTGATCGAACCGATCAATGGGCGTGACATGCCGGGGTATTTCCTCAACAACTTTGCATTCGCGGCCAGTCTAATTGCATCGATGAATCTACCGAATCTGAAACTGCAATTCGACATCTATCACCGTCAGATCCTGCATGGGGACGTCATGCGGAGCCTGGAGTTACTCATGCCAATTATCGGTCATGTACAGGTGGCATCGGTTCCGATGCGGAACGAGCCGGGAACCGGCGAACTCAACGACTCAGCAATTTTCAATCATCTCGATGAGCTCGGTTACAAAGGTTTCGTTGGTTGTGAATACAAGCCTGCGAACGGTACGCTTGCCGGACTCGCCTGGATGGCGTCACGGCGCGCACTAACTGAGGCGGCAGGAGATGGCGCCTGAGTCCACCAATTCGTCGAGGAGCGCCATGGTGGCATGGCCCGAACAGCTAAAGGGATCAAGCACGGGTTTCGCGCTGTACTTCAAGAGAACCGCAGTGTTGATCTTGGACAGATCGACATTTCCCATGGCCCAGTTGCGAAATTTTCGCTCTCGGATTTCCTCGAAACCCAATAGACGCACGTGGGTGTGGCGTGAATCCCGTACAATGGCGTTATAGAGCTCGCCGACTTCATCCCTGCCACCCTCCAGCACCTGGATAAAAGTTTCGCCGCTGTAACACAGGATTCCGGTGATGCCATTTGCCGGGTTCTTCATGCGGGACTTTTCGAGTATATCCTCGATCATGGCAGGCGAAAGTTGGCTTGCGGCGCGGCTGGCGTAGAGGCAGCGGACAATCATCTGGATTCTAGTCCTTGAGATTCACGAGCGCCAGAAACTCGCGGCGCAATGATGGGTTCTTGAGAAAAGAGCCGCGCATGACACTGTTGATCATTTTGGCTCCAGTGTCCTTTACGCCCCGCCAGTGCATGCAAAAGTGATCTGCTTCCATCACGACGGCAAGGCCGTCGGGTGCCACCTTGTTCATCAGGAGATCGGCGATCTGAGCGATGGCTTCTTCCTGGATCTGGGGACGGCTCATGATCCACTCTGCGAGCCTGGCATATTTCGACAGACCGATGAGGTTCGAATGCTCATTGGGCAGAAGGCCAATCCACAGGCGTCCCATGATCGGACAGAAGTGATGGCTGCAGGCGCTGCGGATGGTGACGGGACCGACGATCATCAACTCGTTCAGATACTCGGCATTGGGGAACTCGGTGACTGGCGGAGCCGCCACATAGCGGCCCCGGAAAACCTCATTCAGATACATCTTGGCCACACGGCGCGCAGTGTCTTTGGTATTGTGGTCGTTGTGAGTATCGATGACCAGGCTCTCAAGCACACCCTCCATCTTCCCCGCCACTTCGTCGAGAAGAGCGTCGAGATCGCCGGGCTCAATGAACGCGGATATGTTGTCGTTGGCATGAAAGCGCTTTTGCGCTTTTTCCAAGCGCGCACGGATGCGTGTGGACGCCGGCTGGGCATTTCCGCCGGATGTGGGAAGGGGCAGTTTATCCATCGTTGCGAACCACTTGATCTCTACAGGGATGCATTAGCACGGTCACCGCAATTTCACTACTGGCGAGGGCGCGTATACTGGGCTTTTTTATGCGAAGTGCTTGAGCTATTCATAGCCAGTCATTTCAACGTAACCTTTACCGCTATGCGAACCTTCAAGAGTTACCGGGCCTTCCCAATAAGGAACTTGCGTGCTCATCCATGCGTTCGCATTCAAGGGACGCGTGGTGACGTCAACGCCCTTGGTTGGAAGCTCGACGCGCCAGCGAACGGGAATCTCGCGTCCAGCGACATAGGCTGATTCAATCGGACGCACTTTCAGTTCGCCAGGTTTTTGGGGTTCGGCTGTGCCATCAGCACCGATCCATGTTGCAACCGTGAAGCCCTCTGTCTTGTCGCGAAGCCGGTAGCCCATGAGCTTGGCGCCACCGGCAAAGTGCAACGAAAACCAGTCCCAGCCCGTCTGGTCAGCGGTCAGGGGCTGCGAGGACCATTCGCGATCAAGCCAGGCCTCGCCACGGGCATCGATCTTTCCTTGCGGCGCCGTCAGAGTGCCAGTCACTGTGTAGAATGGTTGAGAGTAGTAGTAGCTTGCCTGGCCTTGCAGTGACTTCACCGAATATCCGTTCTGACCGTGGGCAACCAGTGGACCCGCAGCATCGAGTTTGAGGTCATACGAAAAATCAATACCTGACGCACGCAGTTCAAGTCCGGCGAGTTCATCTTCCCCATGAGTCGCAGTGCTCTTCATCTGCCAATCGTCAATGTGGGCCTCAAACGGCGAAACACGCACTCCGGCCTGGCCGATGCCGCCACGCGAGAGCCTTTCGGCAACGTGGTGGTTGTCCTTGGATGTGAGCGCGGCATGGCCCATCCAGAGTTGCGGGCTTTGCCAACCATCGGCGTTTCCCGGTTTGAGGGCAGCGCGAAACAAGGTCCATTGCACGCCGTAGGATTGACCATCGGACCCCTCGAGATTGGCTGTGACATACCACCATTCGATGCGGAAATCAGTGTGTGGGCCGTGGTCCTCGGGAAAATCGAACGCAACTCCGGGTTTTGGAATCGCGAAACCATCGGCGTCACTTCCGAGGCCGGCAAAGCCTTGAGCGAATGCCGGCACCACAAAGAAGAAGTGGAGCAGCAGAACCCCTGCGCCCGTCTTGCTAACGTTCATTGACAAAGACCTTCAGTAGTTCGGTGGGGGCAATCCGCATCAGACGAACAGCGGGCAACAGGGCTGCAAGCGTCGATGCTATGAGCGCCAAACATCCCAGAATTAGCCAATCAAATGGAAACAGATGCAGCGGCAGCCGCCAGCCGAAAGCTTCGACATTGACCACCGCCAGCAACACCCACGCGAGGCCAAGGCCGACTGGGATTGACGCAAAAAAAGTCAGCCCACCCAGGGTCAGACTGCGGATGAGTTCGAGTCCTGCCAGGTGCGTCCTTGTCAGGCCCATAGCCCAAACCGGTGCCAATTGAGCGATACGCATGCCCGAGAGCGTTACGAGGCTCGCCAGCATCGCGACAGCGGCAATTCCAAGAGTCAGTATGTTCAGGGCCGCAGTAACACCGAAGGTACGTTCGAAAATGCCCAGCGAGAATGCCTTGATGCCGGCCTGATCGATAACGCTTTCGGCCGGCAGATCGAAAGCAGCGCGCAGCGCTTCCGCCAAGGCTGCGGCTTTCGCGGGGGCAACGCGGACGCCGTAACGCAAGCGATTGGCTTCCGGATAAAGTCTGGTCAACAGACTGTTGGCAATGATGACCTGACCCCTGGGATTGCCATAGTCGGAAAAGACTCCGGAGACGGGTAGCTTATGACCACCCGGAAGAGTGATCAAGTCACCGAGCCTCAAGTTCCCGCGGCGAGCGAACTGTTCGTTGACGAGGAGTGCCTGCTCTGACGCAATGTCATCCCATATGCTTGGTAGAGATTCGAGCAACGGCCAGTTGTCGCGGTAAGTGGCATGATCGACGATGCCATAGATCAGTACCGGCTGCCCCAGAACCTCGCCCTCGACATTCCAAATCGGCAGCACGGCATCACTCCGCGGCACCAACCAGTCATGCATGGCCAAGGCTTCGTCCGGATTGCGGCCGGAAATGTAGAGTTCTGAAGCCAGGCGCTGGTCCAGCCACCCGATGAACGTGAGGCGGAAACTGGAAACCATCGTGCCGACGCCGATGTTGGTGGCAAGCGCCAGAAGCAATGCCATGAGAGCCAGCGATAGGCCGGGAAGCTGCTGACGTGTATCGGCCCAGAACCACTGCGCGACAGGCCCATGCGACAAACGTGAACCCAGTTTCAGCATCAGCATGAGAAGCAATGGCAAGATGAGTGCTGCTGCAAGGAGCAAGGCACCTAGAAGTGTGAAGCCCGCGGCGAGGCCCGACCCGAATTGAAACAGAAGTACAGAGATAAGAAACAGAACCACCGCGGTAATCGCCTGTAGCCGCGTGACCCGCTCCGAGGCCACGGCCAAGGCACGCGGTCTAGCGGTGTCGAGAAGCGGCATGCGCCAGACTTGCAACAAGCCCTGCATTGACGAGACAAGCGTACCAAGGACGGCGATCGCCAACCCCGCCAACCAGACCATTGGGCGCAACGCCAGCGTTCCAGGAAGCTCCGCCCCATAGAGGCCGCGGAGGCTTGAGGCAACATCGGGCAACAGGAGTGCCGCGATGGCGTAGCCCAATGCGACGCCCACAAGGCCGGACACAAGCGCCAGTGTAGTAAGCTCTAGGCCGAGCACCAGTACAAGTGATCCGGCCGGAATACCGAGCGCCCTGAGCGTGCGGAACATCGGACGGCGCTGTTCGAACGCCAAGCCGATTGCAGCATGAACAATGAAGAATCCGACGGCAAAGGCAAGGAAACCAAAAGCCGTGAGGTTCAAATGGAAACTGTCAGTAAGACGAGAAAGATCGGATTCAGCCGAGGGCTCCTGGCGCAAAAGTTCAGGGGCCACTTGCGCCAGAGGCGCATGCAGGAGCGACTGCGGAGGCGAGACAAGCAAGCGCGACACCATGCCCACCGCACCCAGCAGGATCTGGGCATGGCCGATATCGGTGACGGCAGTGCCAGGCGGCAGACTATCGGCAATACGCAGCGGTGGCGTCTGCTGGTCCTTGAGGTCATCGGCGGTGCCAGCCGAAACATAAAGCAAACCTGGCGCGGTGACGAACGCGGCAAAATTGCCGCCTACTGGGGAAATTCCGATCCTGTTGGCTTCTGCCGGAAGGGTCAGAGGGTC
>JANLTS010000219.1:0-7579 GCA_031363045.1 Hyphomicrobiales bacterium | reverse complement strand
TGCGGCACAGGCGACAGGGTTGCCCGCGTAAGTGCCGCCGATGCCGCCCGGATCGGGTGCATCCATGATCTTGGCGCGGCCAACGACGGCGGCCAGCGGGAATCCACCGGCCAGAGATTTGGCGGCGGTCATCAGATCCGCCTCGACGCCATAATGCTCCATGGCGAAGAACTTGCCAGTGCGCCCGAAGCCCGACTGGATTTCATCGGCAATCAGCAGAATGCCATGATCGTCGCAAAGCTTGCGCAGGCGCACCATCAACTCCTTGGGCGCCACATAGAAGCCGCCTTCGCCCTGCACCGGCTCGATGATGATGGCGGCGACGCGCGCCGGTTCCACGTCACACTTGAACAGCCACTCGATAGCATGGATCGAATCCTCAACTGTGACGCCCTTGTGCGCCACCGGGAAGGGCACATGCCAAATGCCGCCGGGCATCGGCCCGAACTTCGCCTTGTAGGGCAGCACCTTGCCGGTGAGCGCCATGCCTAAGAGCGTGCGGCCGTGGAAGCCGCCGTGGAAGGCGATGACATCCGAGCGGCCAGTGTAGGCGCGGGCGAACTTGACGGCGTTCTCGACGGCTTCGGCACCGGTCGTCACCAGCGCAGATTTCTTTTCGCCGGAAATCGGCGCCACCGCATTGAGTTTCTCGCACACCTCGATGAAGGGTCCGTAGGGCATGACCATGGCGCAGGTGTGGGTGAAGGCCTCGAGTTGCTCATAGACGCGCTTCATCACCAGGGGATGGCGATGCCCGGTGTTGACGACCGCAATGCCGCCGCCGAAATCGATGTAACGGTTGCCCTCGACATCCCAGATCTCGGAATTTTCCGCCTTGGCCGCGATGATCGGCGCTCCGGCGCTGATGCCGCGCGACACCGCCTTGGCGCGGCGTTCGACCCAACTCTTGTTGAGGCCTGGGGCTGCTGCGGGTGCGTTCATGATCGACTCCTGCTTAAAATACTGGCGGGCTTTTACGCCTGTTGACGGGGAGGCGGCAAACGGATTCAATTCAGGCCTGCAACAAGGAATTCACATGACCGATTTGATCCGCATGACCGCGACGGCAATCGTCGATGGCCTGAAAACTGGTGAGATCTCCCCGCTCGACTGCCTCGATGCCCTTGAGAAGAGGGTGGCCGAGGTCGATGCCACCGTCAACGCATTGCCGACACGATGTTTTGAGCGGGCGCGCACTGCCGCCCGGAAGTTGCTGGAAAAGCCGCTGGCCGAGCGTGGGCTTCTGGCTGGCCTCCCGGTTCCGATCAAGGACCTGTGCGATGTCGAAGGCGAGCGCTCAACGCAAGGCTCGCCCATCTACAAGGATCGAATTGCACCTTCTTCCGATCTGTTGGTCACGCATCTTGAGGCCGATGGCGGCGTTATTTACGCCATGTCCAACACGCCAGAGTTTGGCGCTGGCGCCAACACCTTCAACGAGGTTTTTGGGCGCACGCTCAACCCGTGGAACACCTCGCGCTCTGCGGCGGGATCATCGGGCGGGGCTGCCGTGGCGCTGGCCACCGGCATGGCCTGGGTGGCGCATGGCTCCGATCTCGGCGGTTCCTTGCGCAATCCGGCCAGCTTCTGCGGGGTGGTGGGTATGCGTCCGTCACCGGGGCGGGTGGCGGCAACGCCTGGGTCCAAGATCGATTCGACGCTGGGCGTCGAAGGCCCGATGGCCCGCAACGTCGAGGATCTGGCGCTGTTCTTCGATGCCATGGTGGGAGAGGAGCCGGGCGATCCGATCTCGCTGCCCTCCGACGGCACATCTTATTTGAGGGCGGCGCGTTCGGGATGGAAGCCGAAGCGCGTCGCCATCAGCCGTGATCTTGGTCTGCCGCCGGTTGACCCTGAAGTGGCCGATATCGTCATGCGTGCGGCCAGGAAGCTTGAGGCCGAGGGGGTGATTGTCGAGGAGGCGCACCCTGATCTTCAAGAGGCGCGCGATTGTGCGCAAACGCTCCGCGCCCTCTCTTATGCCAGTAAGCGCCCTCTGCTTGAGGCCCATCGCGAGCTGCTGAAACCCGAGGTGATCTGGAACATCGAGAAGGGTCTGGCGTTGACCGGCAGCGATATCGCCCGCGCCGAGGCCCAGCGCGGCATGTTGTTCACCCGCATGCGGGCGTTCTTCGAGACTTATGACCTGCTGTTGTGCCCCACCACCATCGTGGCACCTTTTCCAGTGGAGCAGCGTTATGTGACCGAATGCAACGGTGTGACGTTCGAGACCTATGTCGACTGGCTCACCATCGTGTCGGCCATCACACTCACCTGTTCGCCGGCGATCTCGATCCCCTGCGGCTTCACGCGGGAGAACTTGCCCGTGGGCCTGCAGATCGTGGCACCCGGACGCGGTGAAGCAAAGCTGCTGGCGGGTGCCCGCTTCATCGAGCAGGTGCTTGGGCTTGGTGCCATTACGCCAATCGATCCGCGACACGGAAAGTGACCTGATTACCGATTTGCGTCATCTGGTGCTGCAACTGGATCGGCGCTAAAAACGTTACCGGTAAAGACGCCTCCAAAGGCGCAGCGCGGGGGAGGATGGCGATGCTTGGACTGATGCAGGATTTTCCGCTGCTGGTGCATCGCGTGCTCGATCACGCGGCGCGCTGGCATGGTGAGTCTGAGATTGTATCGCGCTCGGTCGAAGGCCCCATTCACCGCACCACCTATCGTGAGCTCAATGCCAGGTCGCGCGCGCTGGCCAGCGCCGTTCAGAAGAAGCTTGGCGTCGGTCTTGGCTCAATTGTTGGCACCATGGCGTGGAACACCTGGCGCCACATGGAGATCTGGTATGGCGTGATGGGTGTCGGCGGCGTCGTCCACACGCTGAACCCGAGGCTGTTCACCGACCAGCTCGATTACATCGTCAATCATGCCGAGGACGAGTGGATATTCCTCGATCTCTCTTTCATCGGCCTGTTCGAAAAATTGCAAGGTCGGCTGCCGCGCGTCAAAGGCTTCGTGGTGATGACCGATCGCGCCCATATGCCCGCCACCACCAGCTTGCGCAATCCGATCTGCTATGAGGAACTGATCGCCGAGGGCGATGAAAACTTCGAATGGCCGCAGTTCGACGAGAACACGGCTTGCGGCATTTGTTACACGTCCGGCACGACGGGCAACCCCAAGGGTGTCGTCTATTCGCACCGCTCCAACGTGCTGCACAGCCTGTCGGTGAGCCTCGCCGATTCCAAGGATATTTCAAGCCGCGATTGCGTGATGCCAGTCGTGCCGATGTTCCATGCCAATGCCTGGTCACTGGTCTTTACCTGCCCGATGTCGGGCGCCAAGATGGTGATGCCGGGACCGAAGCTCGACGGCGCCTCGCTCTATGAATTGCTCGATGGCGAGCGCGTGACCTTCTCGGCTGCCGTGCCGACCATCTGGCTGGCATTGCTGCAGCATTTGGAAAAACAACCCGAGTGTCAGTTGCCGCATATGCAGCGGGTGTTCATCGGCGGCGCGGCCTGTCCCGAAATCATCTTCAAGGTGTTCGGCGAACGTTATGGCGTCAACGTCATCCACGGCTGGGGCATGACGGAGATGAGTCCCATCGGCACCATCGGCGCCCGTTCGGCGCGGACCGCCGGATTGTCCGATGACAACTGGTGGCCGATCAAGTTGAAGCAGGGCCGGGCGCCCTTCATGGTCGACATGAAAATCACCGATGACGGCAATGTCGCCCTGCCGCATGACGGCAAGACCTTTGGCCGCCTGAAGGTCAAAGGCCCGGCGGTGGCCGCAAGTTATTTCAAGGGTGAAGGTTCTGCCGCCTTCGACGCTGAGGGCTGGTTCGATACTGGTGACGTGGCGACCATCGATGAATATGGCTACATGCTGATCACCGACCGCGCCAAGGACGTGATCAAGTCGGGTGGCGAGTGGATTTCCTCGATTGAACTTGAGAATATCGCCGTCGGCTGTGACGGCGTTCAGGAGGCAGCGGCAATTGGCTTGCCCCATCCCAAATGGGACGAACGCCCGCTGCTGGTCATTGTCAGAAAACCAGGGGCCGACGTCACCAAGACGCAAATATTGGCGCATCTGCAAGGCAAGGTCGCCAAGTGGTGGTTGCCGGACGACGTCGTCTTCGCCGACGACATCCCGCATACGGCCACAGGCAAGATTTCCAAGATGGCCTTGCGCGAGAGATTCAAGGAGTACCGGTTTTCGGGATAAGCAAGTGGAAATCAGCAGACATCAGAAGATCGCCGGCTCTCCGGTCGGCCGGCCAAATCCCGTTTCGAGAAAATCGAAGTCGCAGCCTTTATCGGCCTGGGTGATGTGCTGGGCGAACATCCAGCCATAGCCGCGTTCGAAGCGTGGGGGTGGGGGCAAGAGCGCGGCGCGGCGGCGAGAAAGCTCCGTGTCCGGAACATCGAGCGTAATGCTGCGCGCCGCGACATCGACCGAGATCATATCGCCGGTTTTGACCAAAGCCAACGGTCCGCCAATGTAGGATTCGGGCGAGACATGCAGGATGCAGGCGCCATAGCTGGTGCCGCTCATGCGCGCATCGGAAATCCTGAGCATGTCGCGCACCCCCTGTTTCACCAGCTTCCTCGGGATCGGCAACATGCCCCATTCCGGCATGCCGGGTCCACCTTGCGGACCGGCATTACGGAGAATGAGGATGTGATCGGGCGTCACATCGAAATCGTCGCGCTCGATCACTGCCTTCATGGCCGGATAATCGTCAAAGACAATGGCGGGGCCTGTGTGTTTCAGCAAATGCGGCGCGCAGGCCGATGGCTTGATAACGCAGCCGTTGGGCGCCAGATTACCTTTGAGAACAGCGAGGGCACCTTCCGGATAGATTGCCGTTGCCACCGAGCGGATGACATCGGGGTTGTGGTTCTTGACGCCGTCCAACTCGTCCGCCCAGCTGCGGCCGCTGACCGTGATCTGCGTGAGATCGAGCAGCGGGGCAATCTCCCGCATCAGCGCCTTGAGGCCGCCAGCATAGTAGAAATCCTCCATCAGATAGGTGTCGCCGCTTGGCCTGACATTGGCGACGACCGGCACTCGCCTGCTGGCTTGGTCGAAATCATCGAGCGTGATGGCGTGTCCGGCGCGGCGTGCCATGGCGATGACATGGATCACCGCGTTGGTGGAACAGCCCATGGCCATGGCAACCGCGATGGCATTGAAGAAGGCGTTGCGCGTCTGGATTTTGGCTGGCGTCAGGTCTTCCCACACCATGTCGACGATGCGCCGCCCGGCGGCTGCCGCCATGCGCATGTGATTGACATCGGCCGCCGGAATGGACGACGTTCCCGGCAGCGTCATGCCGATGACATCGGCAATGGCCGTCATGGTGGACGCCGTGCCCATTGTCATGCAATGGCCATAAGACCGGGCGATGCCGCCTTCGATGGCAGACCATTCCGTATCCGAAACATTCCCTGCGCGGCGCTCATCCCAATATTTCCAGGCATCCGAGCCCGAGCCCAGGACCTTGCCGTTCCAGTTGCCGCGCAGCATTGGACCCGCCGGTACATAAATCGCCGGCAAGCCAGCACTGGTGGCGCCGAGCAGCAGGCCGGGCGTGGTCTTGTCGCAACCGCCCATCAGCACCGCGCCATCGACAGGGTGCGAGCGCAGCAATTCCTCCACCTCCATCGCCAGCAAGTTGCGATAGAGCATCGGTGAGGGCTTGACGAATATCTCGGCCAGCGACAGGGCGGGAAGTTCAATTGGAAAGCCGCCGGCCTGCAGGATGCCACGCTTCACATCCTCGGCGCGCTCGCGAAAATGCGCATGACAAGGGTTGATGCCCGACCAGGTGTTGATGATGGCGATGACTGGCTTATCCTTCCAGTCTTCCTGCGCATAACCCATCTGCATGAGGCGTGAGCGATGGCCGAAGCCACGCAAATCGTCGGGCGCAAACCAACGGGCGCTTCGCAATGTATCGGGAGTTTTCCGCATCGCACGTCCTCAGATCGCTTGGTAGATACCGTCTTGAATCTTGAGCTTACTCTGTTCGATCAGATGATCGAGATGGGCGCGGGTCGAAAGTGCTGCCGCGGCCTGCAGCCTTGGATCGACATCGGCATAGATCTGCGCCACGATGTCGGGGATGGTGCGCGCCCCTTGCACAACGCGCGACAGGATCGCCGCCTCGCGCATGCGGCGATGCGCCAGATAGCCCCTGACCAGTGGCAGCGGCTCCGGCCGCGATGGCCCGTGCGACGGGTGATAGACCTGATCGTCGCGGTCGAGCAGTTTCCGCAGCGAGGCGAAATATTGCCCCATGTCGCCATCGGGCGGGGCAATGACACTGGTGGCCCAGGCCATCACGTGATCGCCAGCAAACAGTGCCTGCTCCTGGTTCAGTGCAAAGCACATGTGGTTCGACATGTGGCCGGGCGTGAACAGCGCGGTGAGTGACCATCCCGGTCCCTCGACGGTATCGCCATCACTCAGCCTGACATCCGGCACGAAATCATGATCGATCGAGGCATCGAGGCGAAGCCCGGCCGATCGTTCCGCCGTGACGCCGCCATAGGCGTAAGTCATGGCACCGGTGGCGGCCTTGAGCCTGGGCGTAAGCGGTGAATGATCGGCATGCGAATGGGTGACGAAGATGTGGCTCACCGTTTCACCCCGCAACGCATGGAGAAGGGCTTCCAGATGTGCATCGTCGTCAGGGCCCGGATCAATCACCGCCACGCGTCCCTTGCCGACAATGAAAGTCGACGTACCTTTGAAGGTGAAGGGGCTGGGATTATTGGCCAGCACGCGGCGCACCAGCGGCGATACGTGGCCCATCTCGCCGGGCGTCGCGTCGAATTCGCGGTTGAAACGCAACTCGGTCATGGCCTGTTGCGGCGCGGGGACGCGGTGAATATAAGCGAGGCGGATAACATTGTTTCAACAGGGTAGGGGTGAACGAAAATGAATACCAGCCTTCTTTCCGACAGGCTCTGGCCAGCAACCGGCAATGCGATGCTGCGCTTCGTGGTGCTGGCCGTGGCGGGCTCGCTGCTGGTGGCAGGTGCCGCTCACATCACAGTGCCGGTGCCGCCGGTGCCGATCACCCTGCAGACGCTGGCCGTGCTGGCAATCGGTGCCGCCTATGGTTCAAGACTGGGGGCGGCGACACTCGCTCTTTATGCCGCCGAAGGTGCGGCGGGCTTGCCGGTGTTTGCGCCGACGCCCGACGGCTATCCGGGGATCGCCGGCCCGACCGGCGGCTATATCATCGGCTTCATCCTGGCTGCTGCTCTGCTCGGCTGGCTGGTCGAACGCGGGTGGGGCCGCAGCATTCCGAAGATGATTGCCGCAGTACTGCTGGCCGCCGCCGTGCTTTACGTGCCAGGTCTTCTCTGGCTTCAGGGCTTCGTCGGCGGTTTCGGCAAGGCGGTTGAGTATGGCCTCGCGCCATTCTGGCTGTGGGACACGGTGAAAGCTCTGGTGGTGGCTTTGGGGATTCCCGCCGCGCATGCCCTGATCGGCAAGCGGACCTGACGCAAAAAAACGCGGGCAATCCAGCTGATTGCCCGCGTTCCAAATGGTCGGAGTGAGAGGATTCGAACCTCCGACCCCCTGCTCCCGAAGCAGGTGCGCT
>JANLTS010000142.1:0-9804 GCA_031363045.1 Hyphomicrobiales bacterium | reverse complement strand
TCATCTATCCCATTGCTTCGCAATGGGCCCCTTTCTTCTGCCGCTCGCGGGAGAAGACGCTAGAACAGACCCGTCAACGCCTTGTGTAATCTTGCCAGCGCCTTCTCAATCTCCGCCTCGCTCGCAGCAAACGAAAGTCTGATCGAGCCCGTGGCGCCAAACGCGCCACCTGGAACCACCGCCACGCCGTGCTCGTCCAGGAGCCAGTCGCACATGGTGTCGGTGGTATCGATCAGGTGATTGCCGGCGGTCTTGCCGAGCAGTTCGGAGACATCGGGGAAGGCATAAAAGGTCGCGGGGATATCGCCGATCCGAACACCCGGAATGGCGCGCAGGCCAGTCAGCACCATGTTGCGGCGGGCTTGATAGCGCAACCGCATGCGCTCCACTTCATCGCGCGGACCTTCGAGTGCGGCGATGGCGGCGCGCTGCACGAACTGGTTGGCGCCAGCCGACAGCGTGCCTTGCATGCGGCCCATGGCTTTGGCAATCGGTTCGACTGCTGCGGCGTAACCCAACCGCCAGCCGGTCATGGCGAAGCCCTTGGAGAAGCCGTTCACGGTGATGGTGCGCTCGCGCATGCCGGGCAACGAGCCGATCGATACCATCTCGCCATCGAACATGATGTATTCGTAGATTTCATCCGACAGCACCATCATCCGTGGATGCGCCCGCACCAGCGCCGCGATGGCTTCAAGCTCGGGGCGCGTCCACACGGCACCGGTCGGATTTGATGGCGAGTTGAGGATCAGCAGCTTGGTCCTGGGTGTGATGGCCTCGGCGATGCGGCTGGCCGGAACTTTGTAATCCTCGTCCACACCGGCATGTAGCACCACGGGCGTGCCGCCGCAGAAGCGCACGGTGATTTCATAGGACACCCAGAAGGGCGCCAGCATGATCACTTCGTCACCGTGATCGACGAGCGACAGGATGGCATTGGCTATTGCCTGCTTGGCGCCATTGGCAACGCAGATCTCATTGACGTTATATTCAAGCCCGTTCTCGGCTTTCAGTTTCTTCGACAATGCGGCCCGCAGCTCCGGTACGCCGAGAACCGGGGCATAATGCGTGAAGCCGGCCTGCATGGCGGCGGTGGCGGCTTGCTGGATATTCTCCGGCGTATCGAAATCCGGTTCGCCCACCGTCAGGCTCACCACATCCATGCCCTTGGCGCGGAGGTCGCGGGACTTCTGCGCCATGCGGATGATCGGGCCTTCATCGGCGGCTTGCGTGCGGGCGACGAGAAGAGCGGCGGGGTCAAAGCTGGTCATCATTGCGCCTCTATACGTGGCAATGCTTGCCCGGTCGAGAGACGTGGGGCATAGACGGGGCATGATAAAGCAAAGTTTGAATCACCTGGTGTTGGTTGCCGCCACAGCTGCCCTGCTGGCCGGCTGCAAGACCGGATCGACGGTGCGGATCGAGAACGCAAAACCGCAACCGGTTGCCGCATCGCGTTCCGAGCCGATCTTCTACAATGGCAAAACCTATCAGCTGGATTTCGGCCCGAGTGGCGCTGGAACCTATGACATGGCAGTGTCAGGCATGGGGCCAAAGCAGCGCAAGGATGCGGTGGCGGTGGCGACGTCTTCGCTTGGCTATTTTGCCTGTCCCGACGGCCAGAAGGGCCGGCTGCAGAATGAGCCGGCCTATGCGGATGCCAAGTGGCGCATGCAGGCGAAGTGCGGCTGAGGCCTATTTATCCGCCACCAGCCTGAAGCCGATGTTGGCGGGTGGCGTTCCCAGCGCGCAGCCGCCCACCACCGGATCGCGCACGAATACCGAGACAGCGGCCTCGTGCAATCCTTCGGCCAAATAGGCGGGGCAGCGCCTAGGTTCGGCACCTTTCAGCGTACAGGTTGATGTCCATTCCCAGACATTGCCGGAGAGATCGGCAATCCCGTTGCTGAATGTGCCGTAGGACCCGCTCGGGCGCACAAGAGCGGAAACGGTTTCCATGCTGCCATAGTCGGCGGCCCAAGCAAGGCGCGGATCGTCAAACAGTTTCTTGAATGGCTTGCGTGGTAGTTCGACGGCAATCGCCTCCCATTCAACCGCAGTTGGCAGGCGGTAGCGGCGTCCGGCGGAGGCATTCAGCCATTGCAGATAGGCCTCGACATCGAGATGGTTGACGCCAGTCATTGGCATGTCTTGGGCTGAGGTCATCACCTCCTGTGGCAGTGCCTCACAAGCGGCATCGGCGGCGCAGGCCTGCCAGTCGCGGCGCGTCACTTCATGCACGGCCACGAGCAAGGTACTGCCGGAGGGCATTACCACCGGCCGCATTTCGGGTCCGCTTTGGGTCGTTGCCGTCAAGTGCAGAAACGCGGCGATGGCGAGGCTACTCAGCCCCGCCATTACGCTTGCTGTCTTGATGAACGCTAGCGACAGCATTGCTGGTCCTACGTGGCGATCGGACCCGGCTTCTTCACCTGGGTCATCAGGTCATCATTCCACTCGCCCTCGACCACAACATGCGCCGTGGCACCGAGCAGCACCGCTTCGATGAGGTTGTGGTTGACATAGGCATAGATGCCGGGCTGCAGGAACTTGTAAGTCATGGCGCCAGCCGATCCGCCGCGGATGAGCCAGGTTTCGAGGTTGGTGGCCGGTGCGTCATTGAAGGAACCTGTTTCCCAGACGAGATCGCCATGCCCGCCAATCAGGTGTGGCCTGGTATCGCGCACCGCCTGGGCATGAACGAAGAGCACCGTCTCGCCTACTGTCGCTTTGAGCGCCTTGTCACCGGTCAATGCACCCTTGGCACCGTTGAAGACCTCGTGCGTGGGGGTCAGCGTCCGCATCATGTCAAGCGAGTCGGCCAAGTCTTCACCAGCTGTTTCATACTTACGGTAGGCACCGGCCTCATCGCGCGGGATGTAGTAATCCTGCTCGCCGACGAAATAGGCGCGGTCATAGGTGAATGGTTTTCCGGCGGCGTCCTTCAACCCGTCGCGTGGCAGTACCATGATGGCGCCATTCATGCCATGGCAGACATGGTAGGGGATCATCACGTCGCCCGGTGCGCAATGATAGACGAAGACACCCGGTTTCGTTGCCTTGAAGCGCAAGATGGCTTCTTCACCCGGCAGCACCTTGGTCAGCGCACCGCCGCCCAAAGCGCCCGTCGAGGCATGGAAGTCGATGTTGTGTTCCATCGCGTTGGTGGCGAGGTTTTGCAGCGTCACTTCAAGATAATCGCCCTCATGCACGACGATCATCGGACCCGGCACCGAGCCGTTGAAAGTTAATGCCCAGATTTCAGTGCCTTCCTCGTCGATCACCATCTTTTTCTCGATGATCGGCAAGTTTATGGTGATAACGCGCGGTGTCGCATCCACCACCTGTTCATGTTCGGGCATGAAAGGCGGATCGACGAGTTTCTGCGCCACGCGTTGCAGTGTCGCGATATCAACCGCCGCTGCCTCGGCAAGAACGGGCGACGGTGTGGCAGCGGTCGCGGCCAGTGCTGCCAACGAGGCGAGACCGGTGACCTTGAGAAAATCCCGGCGGCTCTCGCCATGGTGTGAGGTGGTGTGGATGGTCATTTTTGTCTCCCAGCTGTTGAATTGATGTATATAAAATACACATTTGCAAACGGCGGGAATTGATCGAAGTCAAACGGCAGCTTTTTTACGTGGAAACCTTGAGGCCGAGATGGCGCAAGAGAGCTTGCGGATTGGCGCAGACATCTGCCAGGCTGTAGCGGTCAAGCACGGCATAGAAAGCGTTCTGGGCTTCACCCAGCATGAATTTCAGCTGGCAGGCCGGGGTTATCACGCAAGCGTTGGTCATGTGATCGAAGCATTCGACCAGTGGTTGACCTTCCTCACCAAACCGGACGACATCGCCAACGCGAATGCCGGATGCGGCCCGCGCCAGCACGAAGCCGCCTCCGCGGCCGCGCTGCGTGGTGATGAAGCCGGCTTGAGACAGTCCGTGGATCACCTTGACCAGGTGATTGCGTGAGATACCGTAGCTGGCCGCGACTTCGTCAATCGTCACGCGCTCAGGATGGCGGATTTCGGCCTGCATGAGCACGCGCAGGGCGTAGTCGGTGAATGTGGTGATGCGCATGGCCGTAAAGTATATTCAAAATGCATCTTCTGCAAGGCGGGCGTAGATGGCGTCATCCGCCCATGCGCCCTTGAACCATTCGCTCTGGCGGAACAGCGCCTCGCGCGCGAAGCCCGCCTTCTCCAATGCCCGGCAGGAACCGAGATTGCGCGGATCGACCGAGGCTGTGATGCGGTGGACCTTGAGGCTGCCAAAGGCATAAGCCGCCAATGCTGCAATGACTTCGGTTGCCAATCCCTTGTTCCAGTGACTTCGCATGATGGTATAGCCGATTTGCGCAAGGCGTTGATCATGTTCCATGATCTTGAGCCCGCAATCGCCGGCGAACTGCCCCGTCAGCTTGTCTTCCAGGGCAAACTGGAACCAGCCGGGATCGCCAGGATTGGCGCTTGCCAACGAGGCGATGAAGGCCCGGCCGTCGTCTTCGGTGTAATTTTCCCATGACTGGTAGCGCGCCACCTCGGGATCGGCGCGCATGGCGACAAAGGCTTCGAGATCACGCGGGCCAAATCGACGGGCGATCAGGCGTGGCGACTCGAAGATCATCCAAACCGCCGGTCGATCCAGTCACGCGTACGGAAGTAGCGGCCGATCCACGGCAGGAACCAGGTGGAGCCATTGTACAGCGGGTGATCGGGGAATTCCGGCTGATCAAAAGCCGAGACGCGGTTAATCCGACCGGCAATCTTGCGCGCCGTCTGGTGGCCGAGATAACTCATCATGGCAACGCCCGAGCCGTTGCAACCGAGTGCGTAATGCAAGTTGTCGAACTTCCCCATGTGCGGCATCTCGTCGAGGGTGAAGGCGACGTTGCCGGTCCAGGCATGGGTGATCTTGACGCCCTTCAGTTGCGGGAAACGGTCGAGCATGAAGCGGTAGAGGATGGGGGCGGTTTCGACCGGGTCCGTATGGCCGAACTTGGCGCGGCCGCCGAACACCAGCCGCTTGCCGTCGGGCGACTTGCGGTAATAGGTCAGAACCCGTCGCGTATCGGCAATCGAGCGGTTCCTGGGGCTCACCGAGGCGGCGATCTCAGGGCTCAGTTCCTCGGTGGTGATGATGTAGGACCCGACTGGCACGACGCGGCGCTTGAACTGCGGAGTAACATCGCCGGTATAGCCGTTGGTGGCGATGATGACGTCACTGGCATGGATGGTGCCGCGTGGGGTCTCGACCTTCCAACCCATGCCGTCCTCGCTCAGCCTGGTCACCGGCGTCTTGGACGCTATGCGAATGCCGCGGGTTTTGCAGAGGTCGAGCAGGCCCTTGAAGAACAGGGCAGGGTGCAAGTGGGCGGCGCGGTTGACGACCATCCCGCCACGATAATAGTCGGAACCGATTTCGGCCCGCTGCTCAGCGCGCGGCACGATGACAGCATCGGAGCGGGCGATGCGGTTCAGCATGTCCACTTTCTTGGCCATGCTCTCGAAGTGGCTATTGCACCAGGCGCCGACGAAATAGCCAGCCTTGGTCCAGCCGCAGTCGATGTTCTCGCGGGCGATCAGGTCCTCGACAAAGCCAAAAGCATCGGCCGCATCGGCCAGGTAGGGTGCGGCTTCTTCCTCGGTCAGGGCGCGGGCCATGTAGCGCTTGCCGACATTGACGCCACCCGACACCATGCCGCCATTGCGCGTTGAGCCGCCAAAGCCCGGCTCATTGGCATCGAGCACGATGCAATCCAACCCCTCGCGGTTGAGCTCCAGTGCCGCATTGAGACCGGCATAGCCTGCACCAATGATGGCGACCCGCACCGATTTCGGCAGGCCGATCTCGGGCAGGGCCACGGGTTGATAGTGATCCCACCAATAGGGACGGGCTTGAAAGGAGGGATGGAAGATTGATGCGGACATGGCGGGTGTTTTGCGCGACTGCAGCTGGCGATGCAAGGGCGGCGGTGACTAAGCCGGAACGTAGGTCAGCCTGATGGCGCTCTCGCCAATGCGATCGCTGGCCACCAGACGCAGCGGCGGCCGCGAGCCAGCGAAGAAGGGCTTGCCGTGGCCAAGGACAACGGGGTGGAAGTAGAGTTGATACTCATCAATAAGGCCAAGCTCGGCTAGGCTTCGCGCCAGCTGCGGTCCGCCAACATCAATATCTCCAACGAGCTCAGCCTTCAGCTTGGCGATCACCGTCCCGACATCATCGGCGATCAGCGTGGCATTAGGGCCGACTGACGACAAAGTGTGCGACACAACCCACTTCGGCTGGTTCCGCCAAGCTACTGCAAACTCGCGCAAATCCGGTGTCCACTCGGGATGGTCTTCATCCCAATAACGCATGACCTCGTACAAGCGGCGGCCGTACACGCTGGCCGTCGCACTTCGCACTTGCTCGATCCAGTGCCGAAACAGCGTTGCATCCGGCGCAAATGCCTGGTGGTCGACATAGCCGTCGAGCGACAGGTTCATTCCAAAGACAAGCTTTGCCATCCTGCAAATCTCCACCGCAGGTTATGAAGCGATGCTAGCCGATGTCTTGAACCACAGCAATTCTCAAGTTGCGCGAATTGCAAGTGATTTCGACCGGTGCTAATTTCACGATATGAAAGATCCGGACGCGCAGCGTAAACGTTTTGCAAGAATGTCCTTTGCCTCGGTCTATCCGATGTATCTCGCCAAGGTAGAGAAGAAGGGCAGGACCAAAGAGGAGTTGCATCGAGTCATCACGTGGCTGACCAGCTTCGAAGACAAGAAGCTACAGGAACTAATCGACGAAAAATCAACATTTGAAACTTTCTTCCAGAATGCTTCGCTGAATCCCAACGCACATCTGATCACCGGATTGATTTGTGGGTATCGTGTGGAGGACATTGAGGATCCTTTGACGCAGCGGGTAAGATATCTGGACAAATTGGTCGATGAGTTGGCGAAGGGCAAGATGATCGATAAAATCATGCGCACTTCTTAATCGGCTTAATCGGCGGGAATTCAGCTCCGCTCACATTATCGCTGAACATGGATCGTCCATTGCGGACCGTTCAGTGTCCTTATCAAATTGCAGAGAGCTTTCGATGGTTGATCGGCGTATCGTGGCACCTTGGTTTTTGGATCGGCGGTCGGATCCGGCGCGATTGCTGTCCGAACTGGGCGACGTGATCATCAACACTGGTCCAGGGAACGGTGACCAGACCAGCCGCTTGGCGCCGATCCATATGGCCATCGCTGAAGCCGTGCATGACGCCGTGACGGCTGGCGAGAGGCCGGTCGCCATTCTGGGCGATTGCTGCCAAACTATTGGCGTCATCGCGGGACTGGCGCGCGGTGGATTGAGACCCGCACTCGTGTGGCTCGACTCGCATGGCGATTTCAACACCTGGGAGACGACGCCGTCCGGCTTTCTGGGTGGCATGCCGCTGGCCATGCTGACCGGCCGCGGCGATCAGCGCATGCTCAAAGCTGTTGGCCTTGAACCCCTTGCCGACACCCAGGTCTGGCTCAGCGATGCGCGCGATCTCGATCCGGGCGAGCGCCTGCTGGTCGAGGCGTCACAGGTGCATCATCATAAAACGCTCGATGCGCTGCTGGAAAATCTGCCGGATGGGCCACTCTACATTCACTTCGACTCCGACATCATCGACAGCAACAACGCTCCGGCCTTTCTCTACCCGGTGAAGGGCGGGCCGTCGGCAGCCGGGATGCGCTCGGTCCTGGCCAAGCTGCAGGCGACGGCGCGCGTCGTAGTTGTCTCGATGACGGTAGGTTGGGATGTGGCAAAGGACACGTCCAAGACGACGGAGAACGCAGTCCGGCTCGCCTTCGGTGGCCTTGCTGCAAGCTGAGTGAGGCCGTTAATTGGCCCCGGCCTTGATCAACAGCTGCCGCATCGCCTCGTCCGTTACTTGGGAGAGCGGCGACCTGCCGTTACTGTCCACCTGATTGACGTCCGCTCCAGCCTCTATGAGCATCTTCGCAAACTCATAATGCATGTGAAAGGTGGCGGAGCCGACCGGCGTTTCTCCATTGTCCTTGCCATGGTTGATGTCCGCGCCCCTCGCGATCAGTAACTTGCCCAGCTCGACATTCCCGGCATAACGGGCAGCGTAATTGAGGGCGGTCCACCGCTCCATGTCCTCGATGTTTGGATCGGCACCAGCGCCGAGAAGCAATCTCGCAGTTTCAATGTTGGCAGCGGCGGTGGCTGCGAAATAGATGAGGGATGTACGGCCCAATTTGTCTTTGGCGTCGACCGCCGCCCCTTCCCGGAGCAAGAGGGCGACGATGTCGCTGTTTCCCATGCCAGCCGCGTTGTGCAGCGGATGCAGACCATCGCGGCCCGGTCTTTCGATATCCGCTCCGGCATCGAGTAGAAGAGCAACTGTTTCGGTGGGTCCAAAGATTGCCGCCCCATTAAGCGGATAGTCGCTCCGAACTTTTTCCTGCGGATCTTCGCCCGCCGCAAGGAGACTCATGACCAACGCCACGTCTCGTGCCTTGACCGCGTCGGTTAGCTTCCCGGCTTGGGCTGGCGCACCCATCAAGGCCGCCAAGCTGAGACAGAGCAAAACAAAAATGGGCAATCGTTTCGCAAGCACCATGGCATCACCTCCATGCGGCGGCAGATTGGTATGTCCTGATACTAACTGGCTTCCGGACCGAAATAAGACATAGCCCCAATCCGAGGTCTTCGGCAACACCAACTCAATTGGCGGCAGTAACCAGTCTCCAAGGTTGCGAAGCCTATTTCAGGTCAAACGCACCAACCCAAACAGTTACATGGTCAACAGCGGAAACCCTACAGCCCCTCGGAATACACCAACACGCGCGAGCCCACAGGCGTGCGGCGGTAGAGTTCGATGACGTCCTCGTTGAACATGCGGATGCAGCCGGATGAGGCCGCCGTGCCGATGCTGGCGGGATCGATCGTTCCATGGATACGGTAGCCGGTGTCACGGCCATCGCGGAAGAGATAAAGTGCACGCGCGCCGAGCGGGTTCTTGGGGCCGCCCGGCATACCGTCTTTCCACTTTGCTAGTTCCGGCTTGCGCTTGATCATTTCGGGTGGCGGCGTCCACTTGGGCCACATCACCTTGCGGCTCACATCGGCGACGCCCGCCCAGCGGAAGCCATCCTTGCCGACAGCTATGCCATAACGGATGGCCGTGCCACCTTCGAGCACGATGAACAGGTGCTTCACCGCCGTATCGACGATGATGGTGCCGGGATACTGCTTCGTCTTGTATTTGACGACCGTTCGCCGGAACTCGAGCGGAGTTTTGACACCGCTCTGGGCTGGCATCTGGTAGGGATCGTTCTCGTCGAGCGCCCAGGCTGGCGTGAAGGGCAGCGCCATTGCGCCGGCGGTCAAGCCGATGAAGTTCCGGCGGGAGAGCGTGTTCATGATTCCAATCCTCAGTTCGCCACAGAGTTGCGTCATATCCCTAACAAAACCTTACCGGCAATTGTGACGTCCTTGTGATCTACGTAGTATATCAACCCAGGATCATCTCAAAAGACGGAGCTGCACCATGAAAAGCATCATCAAGGGCATTGTCCTCATTCTTGTTGCCCTCGTCATCATTGTCGTCGGGGGGGCCTACATGATTCCACCGGTGGCGGAAGTCGAGCGGACGGCGGTGATCAAGGCGCCGCCCGACAAGATTTACGCCATCGTCGGCAACATGAAGCGCTTCAACGAATGGTCGCCATGGTTCAGCCTCGATCCCAAGGCCGAATACAGTTTCGAGGGGCCAGAACATGGCATCGGCCAGAAGATGTCATGGAAATCCAG
>JANLTS010000139.1:0-3947 GCA_031363045.1 Hyphomicrobiales bacterium | reverse complement strand
GCCAAGGGTCAGTATGAAGGTGCCCAGGCTTTGGGACTTTCATATTGGCAGATGATGAACAAGATCGTTTTGCCGCAGGCGCTGAAAGTGTCGATCCCCAATATTGTCGGCAACTTCATCAGCCTGTTCAAGGATACGACGCTGGTGTCGATCATCGGCTTGTTCGATCTGCTCGGCATCGTGCGGGCCGGTCTCAAGGACGCGACCTGGGCCACGCCGAGCTCGGTTCCGACCGGCTATTTTGCCGTGGCCGCGATGTTCTGGGTCTTCTGTTTCAGCATGTCGCGCTATTCCATGTACACCGAGCGCAGGCTCAATACCGGACACAAGAGGTAACACCCATGGCCGCAGCGCCCAAAAAGAACCTGACAGTCAGCGATGAGGTCGCGATCCAGATTTCGTCGATGAACAAGTGGTACGGGGAATTCCACGTGCTGCGCGATATCGATCTGACCGTCTACAAGGGCGAGCGCATTGTCATTTGTGGGCCTTCGGGGTCTGGCAAGTCGACACTGATCCGCTGCATCAACCGGCTGGAGGAACACCAGAAGGGCGATATTCTGGTCGAGGGCATTCCGCTCACCAACGACTTGAAGAAGATCGACGAAATCCGCCGCGAAGTCGGCATGGTGTTCCAGCATTTCAACCTGTTTCCGCATTTGACCGTGCTCGAGAACTGCACGCTGGCGCCAATCTGGGTGCGCAAGATGCCGAAGAAGGACGCTGAAGAAATCGCCATGAAGTTTTTGAAGCGCGTGAAGATCCCCGAGCAGGCGCTGAAATATCCAGGGCAATTGTCGGGCGGCCAGCAGCAGCGCGTGGCGATCGCCCGGGCGCTTTGTATGTCACCGAAGATCATGCTGTTCGACGAGCCAACCTCGGCGCTCGATCCTGAAATGGTCAAGGAAGTTCTCGACACCATGGTGGGGCTGGCGGAAGAGGGCATGACGATGCTGTGCGTGACCCATGAAATGGGCTTCGCGCGGCAGGTCGCCAACCGCGTCATCTTCATGGATCAAGGCCAGATCGTCGAGCAGAACGAACCCAACGAGTTCTTCTCCAATCCGAAGAGCGACCGCACCAAGCTGTTCCTCAGCCAGATTTTGCATTAGGCTAGGATCGCCCCCGTTTCGTCATCCTCCGCGAAAGCGGAGGAACCACGCGGTCTGAACCGGAAAATGGATGGTCCGCTTTCGCGGACCATGACGGAACGGGAAAGGCGAACCATGACGGAACGGGAAAGACGGTGGTTCCAACACAATGGGATTCGCCCTAGTCTCGCATCATCCAAATCGGGGAATCGGATGATCATGCGGCTTCTGTCTGTCATTGCCTTGCTGTTGTGTTGGACTGGCGCAGTCGAGGCGGCGACGCTGGAGGATGTGAAGGCACGCGGCGTTCTCAACTGTGGCGTCAATCCGGGGCTTCAGGGTTTTGCAGTGCAGGGTGCGGGTGGGCAGTGGGCGGGTTTCGATGCCGATTACTGCCGGGCGATTGCCGCGGCAACACTTGGCGATGCGGCGAAAGTCGCGTTCATTCCCGTCAACGCGCAGGAGCGTTTTGACAAGCTGAGAACCGGTGCCATCGACATTCTGGCCCGCAACACCACCTGGACGATGGAGCGCGAAACCAAGCTGGGCTTGCGCTTCGTTGGTGTGTCTTATCACGATGGCCAGGGATTCATCGTCAAGAAACTGCTCGGCGTCACGTCGGCGCTCAATCTGTCGGGGGCCGCGATCTGTTTTCTCTCCGGCACAACGACGCAGGCCAATGTCGAGGATTTTTTCCGCGAGAAGGAGATGGTCTTCACGCCAGTGATGTTCGACAAGCTCGACGATCTGGTGAAGGCGTTCGATGAAGCCCGCTGCGATACCTATACCGCCGACCTGTCGCAGCTCTATGCCGTGCGCTTGCGGTTGCTGACACCCGATGACTCGGTGGTGCTGCCAGATGTTATTTCGAAAGAGCCGCTGGGCCCCGTGGTGCGGCAGGGCGACGAGCAATGGTTCAACATCGCCCGCTGGACGCTCTTCGCGCTGATCAATGCCGAGGAACTGGAAGTGACGGCGGCGGGGGCCGGCGAACTTAAAGCCACATCGAAGAAACCCAATGTGCGCCGGTTGCTTGGAGCTGAGGGCACGTTTGGCGCCGACATGGGGCTCGATTCCGACTGGGCGCTGCGGGCGATCAAGGCCACAGGGAACTACAGCGAAATCTTCAACCGTAACCTCGGCAAGGACTCGCCGCTGGCCATCGAGCGCGGCATTAATGGGTTGTGGAACGCCGGTGGATTGCTCTATGCGCCGCCGGTGAGGTGAGTTGACATTGTGGTGGTGTTTGTATAATTATACAACACCATGAACAAGCCGCTCATTATCCGCAAGGTTGGCAACTCCCTGAGCCTGACGATTTCTGACATCGCGAAGGATCTGGGCCTTGGCGAGGGCGACAAGGTCTATGCCGTGCGCACCCCCCGGGGTTATGAGATCAGCCCCTATGACGCCAATTTCGACAAGGCGGTTGATTCGGCGCGTGAGTTCATGCGTAAGTATCCCAACGCGATGAAGAAGCTCGCGGAGTAGGCATTACCCATGATCTGGCTGACGAGAGACATGGTGGACGCCTTCCACGGTGAGTCACTGACGCGCTTCGGGGGCGCCGATGGCGTGCGCGACGAGGGATTGCTGCTGAGCGCCATGGCGCGGCCCGAGAACCTACATGCCTATGAACCAGAGGCAGATGTGTTCCGCCTTGCCGCTGCCTATTGCGTCGGAATTGTCAAGAATCACCCGTTCATCGACGGCAACAAGCGGACGGGCGTGTTGAGTGCCGTGGTGTTTCTGGGCCTGAACGATATCAACCTGGAATTCGACGAGGCGATGATCGTGACGATGGTCTATGGCGTTGCGGCCAGCGAAGTGACCGAATTCCAATTCGCGGATTGGCTGCGGGCTTCGGCGGTCAATCCATAGCCTCCAGCTGCTTTTCTTCCCGCCCATAGGGCACGAAGCCTAGCTTCTGGTAGAGGGGGAGGGCTACGGGGCCGTCGAGCGTGCAGGTCTGGACGATGACGCGTTCGGGCTTCCTTGCCCAGCAGGCGCGAATGGCTTCGGCGAGGAGCCATTTGCCCAGGCCGCGGCCCTGAAAGGCGGGGAGTAGGCCAAAGTATTGCAGTTCCACTTCGGCGGGAGCGGGGCGGGCATCGATCTCAAAGTAACCTCCGGGCTGGCCATTGACGTAAGCCACCCAGATTTCCACCCGGTCGTCACGGATGATCAGGCCCAACTCGTCATCGGACATGCGCTTGCGGTCAACCCAATGGATGGTGCCGCCGACCGCGTCATAGAGATAGCGGTAGAAGCCGATCTCCGGCTGTTCGGCGCGCGTCAGCATGAGCTTCAGCCGCGTCGGCGCCTGCACCCGGAGGATCGGCTCCTCGGTCATTTCGAGGAAGGTGACGGTGGTGGTGAGCGTGGTCATGCCGGGCCAGTGGCAATGTGGGCATCGGGGTTGCCGCCCCATTCGGTCCAAGAGCCATCATAGAGCGCATGATCGCGGGTGCCGATGAGCGTCAAGCCGAGTGACAGGATCGCCGCGGTGATGCCGGAGCCGCAGGAGGTGATGACGGGCTTCGACAAGTCGATGCCCGCCGCCTTGAACAGCGCTTCGATCTCGGGCGGCGATTTCAACGTTCCGTCAAGTTTCAGCAGTGCTGCATAATGGACATTCCGGGCGCCCGGCATGTGGCCGGCGCGGACGCCCGGGCGGGGTTCCACTTCCTCGCCACGAAAGCGGGTGCCTGAGCGGGCGTCGGCGACTTGCGCCGCGCCGGATTTGAGCGCCGCAGCAACTTCTTTTTGGTCACGCACCATCATGGCGCGATAGCGGGCGGTGAAATGGCGCTCCTGCGGTTTCAGCGCCGGACCATCGTCCAGAGGGCGGTCTTC
>JANLTS010000106.1:0-5832 GCA_031363045.1 Hyphomicrobiales bacterium | reverse complement strand
GCTGCCGCCAAACCATGCATGACCGCCGCCATGTCTCAGCCAACGCTCGATCACTGGCTCGCCAATATTGCTGCGCTTGACGGTCCCCGTATATTCCGAGGGTATTTGCGAGTGCCAGAAAGGTTACGCTTGACAGAAGTGACACACAAACGGCTTTCAGTTAAACCCGTAAGTTGCTAACACGCTCGTCAAAGCTGGACAATACGGCTGTTGCGATGATTCCACTAACGTGAATTTCGCAGAGTCCTTCACCCGCCTCATCACCCGCCCTAGAAGGCCGGCGCGAAACTATTTCGTGCCGGTGCTGCCGAGGCGATCGGAAAGGCCTTGCAAGCCCGTCAGTATAGCGACTGCGAGAAGTGTTACAAACACCGCGATCGAGAATAGTCCAGTGCCTGTGGCTGCGCCGATGGCGCCAGCCAGCCACATGCCCGCGCCTGTTGTGAGGCCGCTCACGGAGCCGCGCGACTGCACGATGGTGCCCGCTGCGAGAAAGGCGACGCCTGCGGTCACCGCCTCTATGGCACGAATCGGATCGGCCGTGGCGCCGTTCTTTACGGCCCATGTCATGAGTTCGAGTGTGACGATGGTAAAGACCGCGGCTGCAAGTGAAGTGAGCATATGGGTTCGGAGTCCAGCGGGTCGGTTCTTGGCCTCGCGATCCCACCCAATGAGGCCGCCGAGGATAACGGCGGCAAAGAGACGGAGGATCAATTCACCCTCACCAATCTGAGTCCGAGCTAAGATGAGTGATGAAAAATCCATTGAGCACCTTTTGAAAAATTCTAACAATGCCTCACGCGGCGGGCGTCCACTTCCAACTTACATACCTGCACCGTTCAAAGTCCGGCGACATGCGGCGACGGATGCCCGTCGATATTTTAGCAGTTATTATGCGCCCCACCCAAGCGTATAAGCCGTCAATGGGCCGAGGGTAATGGCAATGGCCACAACGGCAGCGCCAATGTCTAAACCTTCAACCCAAGTGGAATTCGTATTGTGCAATGAATAGGCTCCAGCGAACGGCGGCTCCAAGGGAGTTGAAACAACGTCTTTGGGAACTTGGCTAATGAGCGGCAGAGTCCGCTCATCTTCCTGCCCGATATCGTAGATGTCTTTGCGATTCAGTGGGGATGGCATTTGATTGGTCCTTTCCTTGATAAGATATGCCAGCAATGCTTTTGGGCATCCAAAGTTCCACAAAATTTTTACTGAAACATCCACAATGGCGCATTGACCTACCGGATCGATTTGCGGGTGGCCGCGCGAGTGAAAAAATTTCGCTCCATGGAACCAGCAAGGAAATACTGAGTTTTTACATTTCGGGAAGCATCGCAGCTCCCACCTCAACCAAGATCGAAAGGAATCAGAGATGCGCTACCAAGACAAGGCCATCTCGCCGACACCCAGATTCACTTGGAACGGCTGGAACAAGTATTCAAGGAACTGGACCGGCGAGTTGTTTCCAAGAAGTGTGAAGCGCTTGAAGGACTGATAAGGGAAGCCGAAGAGGTGACGGCAGGGATTGACGACGAAGCAACACTTGACGCCGCGATCATCTCCTCGGCGCAAACCGTCGATCATTACGAGATTGCCCGTTATGGCTCTCTTTCCGCCTGGGCTGATCAGCTACGCTTGACTGAAGCCGTTGGCCTCCTTGAAGCGACGCTGGCCGAGGAAAGGGCTGCTGACCAGAAACTCTCGGGACTGGCCGAGGATGCCGTCAATCAACTACAGGCCACCTAGCTCGTTTATCGGTCCCACCAAACGAACTAGAACGCTCAGCAGTGGAACTGAATCATCATTACGACCGCGCTGAGGAGAACCTCGATACAGAAACGCATTCCTATTGTAAGCTGGATTTCGCAAACTGACCTGCTGTGGGTTGCAAAGACTCACACCAGAGATCGGTCACGCTGTATCGAAAGAACCGTCCAATCTCTTTAGCGCCTCTGTGGCACTTGGCTTTGCTGCTCGAACTCAGTGAGACACTTGTCCGCCCGCGGTAGCGGTGCTTGTCCGCTCCAAGGCCCCATTGAAGCAATTCAGTACTCAAACAATCATATTTCTGAATTTCGACACGGTTTGGCATTTGACCACTCCAAATGACTTATGACAAAGTATCTTATGACTCATATTGCCTCGACTAACCGAATAAAACCGCGCAGTCTGCTCGTTTCCATCACAGCGACTCTGTTCTTCGTCGGGCTGAGCGCGCTGATCCTCATTGTGGGGACGACAATCTGGCTAGGCCTCAGATCGCAGGTGTATTTTTCGGAGATTGCTGCGGTGCGTGACTTTCGCAGCTCGGTGGTGGAACTGCGGAGTGCGCTGCAGGCAGCGGAGACCAGCCAGCGAGGCTATCTGTTGACTGGCAACGAGATTTACCTCGCTCCCTTTGCGACCGAGAAAATAGTCGCGCTGCGCCACATCGCGCAGCTATCGCAAGCCATTCCCAAAACCGCACCGCAGTATGCGGCTTTTGACCGGCTCAGACTGGCTGCCGCTGAGAAGTTGACCGAAATGGACTTAACCATCGCGCTCAAGCGGGCCCGCCGTGATGCCGATGCACTCGCCATTGTCAAAACCAACAAGGGCAAGCGTCTGACCGACGAAACCAACGTGTATTTTTCCGGGCTTGTGGCATTTGCCGATCAACGCTTGGCGGCAGCTTCCGACGAACAGGGAAGGAATTACAGGCTATTGCAGGCCATTTCGCTGATCGGCGGAATTGTGATTCTGCTGGTAACAGCAATCGCTGCAATCATGGTCATTCGCTACGCGCGGGCGATCGCCGAGTCGCGCGACGAAGTGCATGCACTGAACGCCAGTCTGGAGCGGCGCGTCAACGAGCGCACAGCACATCTGGCGCAATTGAGCGAGGAGGTCCGGCGGTTCGCCTATATCGTCACCCACGATCTGCGCGCTCCACTCGTCAACATCATGGGCTTCACCAAGGAAGTTGAGGAGAGCGTCAAGGTGATCACGCCCGTGATCGAAATTGCCAGCGGCGCCGGCAATGCCGGAAGACAGCAAATCGAGAATTCCCTCGCAGCGATCCGTGCCGACATTCCAGAGGCGATCGGTTTCATCCGCAGCTCGGCGCAAAAGATGGACGGCCTCATCAACGCCATTCTCAAATTGTCGCGCGAAGGCCAGCGGCGGCGGAACAGCGAAAACATCGACCTCTCGCAACTGCTGACGTCGGCAATCACGACCCTCCAGCACAGACTAAACCAGGAGGGTGGCCGTGTGTCGCTGCAACTTGATATAGCTCAGGTTGTGTCCGACCGACTGTCCCTGGAACAAATGATTGGAAATCTGCTCGAGAACGCCGTAAAATACCGCTCGGCCGACCGGCCTTTGCTGGTAACCGTCGCGGCGCGCAGTTTGCCCAACAACGGTGTCCTGATCGAGATTTCTGACAATGGCCGAGGAATTGCAGAGCAGGATCAAAAGAGGGTTTTCGAACTGTTTCGACGTTCCGGTCTGCAAGATCAACCCGGTGAGGGCATTGGCCTAGCGCATGTACGGACGCTGGTGCGCAACCTCGGTGGAGACATCTCCCTTGCGTCCAGATTGGGGTACGGTACAACGTTCAGAATCGAGTTGCCGGCGTTACCGACCGAGAAGGAAGACGAATGAACAGCGGGATCGCTCCGGTCATCATTGTCATGATCGAGGATGACGAGGGCCATTCGCGGCTGATCGAGAAGAATATCAGGCGCGCTGGCGTCAACAACGATATCGTCAGTTTCACGACCGGCGCTGGTGCCCTCGACTACCTTATGGGAGAGACGGGAGATGCCGCCGCCAATGCCTCCCGCCAATTGCTTGTCCTGCTGGATCTCAATCTGCCAGATATGGCGGGCACCGCTATTCTTGAGCGCATCAAGAACAACACCCATCTGCGACGCACGCCGGTCATCGTTCTGACCACTACTGACGATACCGAGGAAATCAACCGCTGCTACGATCTCGGCGCAAATGCCTACATTACCAAGCCTCTGAACTATGAAGGCTTTGCGCGCGCCATTCAACAACTCGGATTGTTCATCACGATCGTCAAGGTGCCCGAGAATGTCTGACGCGGCGCCCCTCCCAATACGCATCCTTTATCTTGACGACGATCTGGCACTGGTGCGCCTGGTGCAGCGGTTTTTCAGCCGGCACGGCATGGAAATCATCCATGCCGCGAACTTTGACGCAGCAGTTGCACTGATCGAGGAAGGCGGCATCAATGTGATCGCCCTCGACCATTATCTGCCCGAGGGCAACGGCCTGGAGTTCATGGCTCGGCTGGCTGAGCGCCCACAGGCGCCGCCGATTGTCTATGTCACTGGTTCATCCGAAATGAATGTTGCGGTCGCGGCTTTGAAGGCTGGTGCAGCGGATTTCGTACCAAAGGGAATCGGCGGCGACTTTGTCGAGCTTCTCAAATCGGCATTCGAGCAGGCGTTGGAAAAGGCCCGCCTCAAGTCGGAGAAGGAAAAGGTAGAACTCGAAGTGAGAGCGGCGCGCGACCGGGCGGAGATGCTGGTTCATGAGGTCAATCATAGAGTCGCCAACAGTCTGGTGTTGGTCAGTTCGATGATCAATCTGCAGATCGGTGCCATGTCGGACGAGGCCAGCCGCACGGCACTCACTGAAATGCAGAGCCGATTGCTGGCCGTGGCGATGGTACACAAGCGGCTTTACTCATCGGGATCGGTGGGGAAAGTCGAACTCCGCGACTATCTGGCGGGGCTGCTCGATCATCTCCAGGCCATGATGACCGAACAGGGCCGTGGCAGCGAACTCAAGCGGACACTGGCGCCCGTCGAGTGTTCGACCGACTTCGCCATCAATCTTGGCATCATCGTCACCGAATGGGTCACAAATGCTTACAAGTATGCCTATCCTACGGGAAGTGGCGAAATCCGGGTGATCTTACGTCCACTGAACGGCGGGCGTGGTGAACTGCGCGTCGAGGACGATGGCGTGGGCAACAATCCTGACGGTGCCATCAAGGGCACAGGATTGGGGACGAGGCTCGTCAAGGCCATGGCTCTGGCCATGGACGGCAAAGTCGAATTGATACCGGGCTCACCGGGTTGTGTTTTCCGTATCAGCTTTTTGCTGCAGCGTCAGGGTGCCACATGAATGCTCCTAGCCTGAGCCGGGTGCTGACGGCGGTGGTTGCTGCAGTTGCGGTTACGGCCACATGCCATTGGGGTGCCGTTCCTTCGGCGTTTGCCGATCAGAGTTTTCTGGGGCTGAAGACGCCAACTGTGTTGGCACCCTTCGTTCCCGAAACACCGCTGTGCAAGAAACCACCAGGCTTGGTGCGGAAACTGGTCTTTCTCCAGGACAATCCGCGGCAGTTCATGCAGGGCACTGCCTTTGGCCTCATGCTTGCCGCAGAGGATCGCGGCCTCGCATTCGATCTTTACCCCGCCGCTAACGACCCCAAGCGCATGGCCAGCGATGTCGCTCGTTTGATCGCTGAAAACATCGGTGCTGCTGTAGTGGCGCCAATCGATCCCGAGAGCCTGGCGCCGCATCTGATCCGCTACATACAGAAGGGCGCCTATGTCGGTGCGATCGTGCCGCCCCCGGCGACAACCATTCTCAACGCGCCACAATACCAGACCGGGCGCGTGCTTGCCTTGTCCGCTGCCCGTTACATCAGCGAAAACTTTGCTGACAAGGCCAACGTCGTGCTGTTGACCCATGATACCAATCAATTCTTGGCACCGCGATTTACCGCCATGCGCGACACGTTGGGCGCACTTCCAAACGTCAATATCGTGGCGGATATTTCACCGGCTACCGTCGACACGCAGGGCGGCT